>DEQQ01000037.1 GCA_002360455.1 Saprospiraceae bacterium UBA3362 | reverse complement strand
TGATAATATGTTGGGGCACTAATATTGTGCCTTCGGCAGCCCTCTAGAACCCCTAGGTTCTTTATGTCCAATAGGATCTTCTCTTTCTGTTCAGCTGTCTTTCTTGCATTTTTCATGGCTAAAATTAAAGTTTTTTTCTTTAATCTTAGTCCAATTTCTTAGGGGGCCGTTACAAGACGATATGGGACGATATATTGAAAACAACTTAATTAAAGGAGAAAAAGTAGAATTCGAAACCTCTTATCATTGGGTCATATTTGTCAGCCTAAAGGCAGTGGTTACATTATTTTTGTACCCAGTTTTTATTAGATATACAGATGAGTTTGTTATAACGAACAAACGGATTGTAGTGAAAACTGGTTTTATATCGCGTAAAACTCTTGAAATGAATCTTTCCAAAATAGAAACTGTGCACGTGGACCAAAGCATCTTAGGCAGAATACTTAATTATGGTACAATCACAATTATCGGAACAGGAGGTACTCGAGAATCTTTTCCACTAATTGATGACCCATTAAAATTTAGAAAAAGATTTCAAGAATTGGATTTTTAGCATTTTGTATTTTTCAGTGAAGTGACTGCAAATTATTTAGTCGGTCTTCCCCCCCCCACCACCTCCCCACTTCACATCCTTATTATCCTTTATAGGTCGGTCCATTCCAAGCTAAAAGCAGGCCATTTTCCTCCACCTCCTTTAGCTTGCTCCTTCTCTCCGCCTTTCCTTTTCTCTGGCATTTCTGCCTTTTCCGTCGTACTTTTGCGGCTCAATAAAAAACAAGATTCCGACATGAACTTTAGACAAGAAAAAGATACTATGGGCATTGTTCAGGTACCCGCCCATGTGTATTGGGGTGCCCAGACACAGCGATCTATTGAGAATTTTGATATTGCAAGAGATATCAACACCATGCCCAAGGAAATCATCAGAGCTTTTGCTATTCTCAAAAAAGCGGCTGCATTGACCAATAAAGATTGTGCCGTACTTTCTCAAGAGAAATGCGATATCATTGCTCAGGTCTGTGACGAAATATTGGAGGGCAAGCTCAACGATCAATTTCCTCTGGTGGTTTGGCAAACCGGTTCAGGCACACAGTCCAATATGAATGTCAACGAAGTAATTGCCTATCGTGCTCATGTTCTCTTGGGGGGTCAGCTCACAGACGAAAAAAAGCAGATTCATCCCAATGACGATGTCAACAAATCACAATCCTCCAACGATACATTCCCTACAGCCATGCATATTGCTGCTGTGCAGGTTCTGATGGAAAATACTATTCCGGGTCTGCGTATTCTGCGCGACACTCTGGCCGAAAAATCCAAAGAATTCATGCCTCTTGTTAAGATCGGAAGAACTCACCTGATGGACGCTACTCCCCTCACTTTGGGCCAGGAGATCTCGGGCTTTGTAGCTCAGTTGGATCATGGCATCAGAGCCATCCAAAATTCTTTAGCCCATCTTTCTGAGTTGGCTCTCGGAGGCACTGCTGTAGGCACAGGAATCAATACTCCGGAGGGATATTCAGAGAAAGTGGCTGCCCATATAGCCAGCTTGACAGGCCTGCCATTTGTCACCGCTCCCAATAAGTTTGAAGCCTTGGCGGCTCATGATGCCGTAGTAGAGTCCCACGGAGCTCTCAAAACTGTAGCTTGTAGCCTGATGAAAATTGCCAATGACGTGCGCCTTTTGGCCAGCGGACCTCGCTGCGGAATCGGTGAGCTCTATATTCCCGACAACGAACCCGGATCCTCCATCATGCCGGGCAAAGTGAATCCTACACAATGCGAGGCAATGACCATGGTGGCCGCCCAAGTATTGGGCAACGACGTGGCGATCAATGTAGGCGGGGCAACAGGCCATTTTCAGCTCAACGTCTTCAAGCCGATGATGATCTACAACTTCATCCATTCGGCAAGATTGATCGGTGAGGTTTGTCGCTCGTTCAATACCAAATGTGCCGTAGGTATGAAAGCTATAGAATCCAACATCAAAAAAAATCTGGACAATTCACTCATGTTGGTTACCGCTTTGAATACTAAGATAGGTTACTATAAAGCTGCGGAAATCGCACAAACAGCGCATAAACAGGGCAAGACCCTCAAACAAACAGCCGTAGATTTGGGATATCTTACAGAAGCAGAATTTGATGCCTGGGTGAAACCGGAAGAAATGGTAGGCAAGCTCTAAATGAAGAGCAAAAATGCTTTTTCCAATAGACTTGGAGAGGCAAATATCTTCGATTTGTTTAGCCTGAGTCCCGCTATCCATTTCGGCGCTCGCGCCTCCATTACTATCGGGTCTAGTTTTGCATCTTTTCGCTTTTACTTCATATCAAACAAACTCCTGCCTATCCAATGAAAACTATTTTTTTAACCAGCAAAGAAAGGGATTGAAGCCACAACAATTTAAAAAATACCAGCTCACCAACGGGCTCAAAGTCCTCATCAAACCCGATAACAATACCAAGATGGCCGCTGTATGTGTGCTGTACAGAGTAGGAGCGCGTGATGAGCAATTTCCCAAAACAGGTTTAGCTCATTTATTTGAGCACCTCATGTTTTCCAACTGCGGCTCCGATGTGGACTTTGACGAAATCATGCAAAATGCCGGCGGAGACAGCAATGCCTTTACTACCTCGGATACAACACAGTATTACAACATTGCTCCTTATCAATATCTCGAGATGATGCTGCAACTTGAGAGCTTGAGAATGAATGGCTTCAAAATTTCTCAGCGCGATTTTAATACGCAACAATCTGTGGTGCTGGAAGAATTCAGTGAGCATTATATGAATAATCCGTACGGAATGTTTTCTCACCGATTGATGTCTTTAGCCTATCAGGATCATCCCTATCGATGGCCTGTTATTGGCTACGAACCCGAACACATTGCCGGACTTAATCTGAAAGATGCAGAACATTTTTATCATCAATATTATCACCCATCCAATGCCATTTTGGTTGTCACCGGAAACGTTACAGAGGATGAGTTGATGCCCTTGGTAGAAAAACATTTTGGCAGTATAGCTGCAGGAAAATCCAATGAAAATATTTATCCTACAGAACAAAAAATTCAAACTCCACGAATCAAACATTATTACGAACAAATACCGGACGAAGCCTTTTTTATTGCCTTTCATTCTCCCTCTCGTACCGATGCAGACTTTTATTCATTGGATTTTCTTACAGATTTACTTTCAGAAGGGAAATCCTCTCTGCTGTACAGCAAAATGAAAAAAGAAAACATGATCTGCTCCTCCATAGATTGCTACCTCACCGCTACCACAGGTCCCGGATTGATCATATTGGAAGCCAAATTGAATGAATCCTTTGAGTTAATGGAAACTCAACAAAAAGTTTTGGAAATCATAGATGATCTTAAACAAAATCACATCAGCGATCATCAATGGGAAAAATACAGGAACAAAAACGAAACAGCTTATCAGTTTTCTCAACTCGGTTTAGTAAATCAAGCGCTCAATCTTTCTTATGCAGAATGGCTTGGCGATCCCGAGTTAATTAATACAGAGTTACAACGATATTTATCTCTTACCAAAGAAGATATACAGCAGGCTGCAATCAAATATTTTAATTATGATCATGCAGCCTACATGTATTATCATAAACAAGATTAATGTTTATTATTTTCCATTTTGGTCAATGGATTCGTGTTGTGAAGTTTACATAAATCGAGCTCAAAAATCAGTTGAGGCATTGGTTCACAAATCGGCAGTTTGGGGTCACTGTTTATATCAAAAATCAATTCGAGAAATTAGCTTAGTTTTGCACAATTGCGTGTTCAACTTACTGATAGAATATGTCTCTTCCACAATTTCATCACGATCGCTTTTATGATCTGTCCATTAGCTATCACAGAGAATGGGATCAGGTGAACTGTTTTTTTGCTCCTTTATTCAGTTTTGAGCCTGTTAGGATGGGAGCCTTCGTTGGATCTGTCAAAGAAGGCGGTCCGGTTAATTTTATGAATGTCAAACTTAACGTTCACGGAAACGGAACTCACACAGAATGTGTAGGCCATCTCAGTAAGGAGTTGATCTCTGTTCAAACCGTTTTGACTTCTTATTTTTTTGTTACAGAAGTTCTTAGTGTTTATCCTACCAAAAAGGAAAATGGCGATCTTGCCATTACCAAACATACACTGGAAGCAATGCTACAGTTTAGTTCTGCTACAGCACTTGTACTCAGAACTTTGCCAAATGATGCAGACAAAAGACACAGAAAATATTCGGGCACAAATCCTTGCTACATAGAAGAGGATGCCATGCAATATATCGTAGATCTTGGCATCCAACATCTTCTGGTAGACATTCCCTCTGTGGATAGGGAAGAAGACGGCGGAGCCTTGCTGTCCCACAGATGTTTTTGGAAAGATTCCAGAGCAAAAGATTGCACCATCACAGAATTAATTTTTGTATCGGATGCAATAAAGGATGGTCAATATTTATTATATTTGCAGTTAGCACCTCTCCATTTGGATGCGGTGCCTTCAAGACCCATATTGTACGAGCTCAACAAATCAAGAGATTAAGGTGAATTCACTTCAAGCAAGTATAAAGCAACGATTTTCTAAGATTCCCAAGGAATCTTATTATGATGTCATTGCTTTTTATCACCATTATCAAGACGCCATTCAGTCCATGAGTTTTACTGAATATGCAGAGATTAAAATCAATCTTTTGTCGGCTTTGTTTCATCTTGAGAGATACTACAGCTTTACAAAATATTGCGATCAGTTTTTAGCAGAACTTTTAAATGAAGAGGAATTTAGCTCACTGCACAAATCTTATTATGAGCAAGCATTGAGATATAAACAGTTGTTCTATGCTCAAAACCATCAATACGAGCAGAGCCATAATCTCTTGCGTTCTCTTTCCAAACTGAATCCAATAAACAAGGTATACAAAAGGGAATGGAAAAATTCTCTGATCTATTTTCACTTACAAAAAATGGAAAAATGGTATAGCCTAATTGTGATTTTAATGCTGCTCACTATTGTTTCTACAGCTGTTCAATTGTTGTATGTGAGAGCCTTTTATCCTCAGTGGAGCTTGTTTATAGAAACATTTAGAAACACTGCTTTTATTTCCGGTTTGCTCTGCCTTATTGCTGTTTATTCAGCTTGCACCCTGAAGGCAATTAAAGAAATGAGATCTTGATCTTTTTTTAAACTCAATGATCATTACAGTAAATCTTATTCCCTTGTTCCCAGAGTTATTTTGCAATCAAAACAGCTTGTGCATCTAATGCCGAATCTAATGCAGCAAAACGAAATCCACGCCTTGAATAATAATCTAAAACTCTAGGGAGAACGTATCTCAATTTAGTTTGAGACTTTAGGCTATCATGAAATACGATGATGCTTCCGTTCATGGTGTTTTTCAGCACATTTTCCAAACAAGCTTCTTGGCTCAATATGGGATCAAAATCTCCACTCAATACATCCCACATCACTACTTTGTAATGTGACTTCAGTATCCGCATTTGCGAAGGTTTGATTCTTCCGTAGGGTGGCCTAAACAATCTGCTGCCGGAAGCAATAGCTCCTTTTCTTACATTTCTAAGATAGGTGGCATTGTCATGTCCCCATCCCGACAAATGATTATAGGTATGATTGCCTATCGTATGAAGACGAGACTTGATATCCAAAAAAATATGCGGATATCGATCAATGTTTTCCCCCACACAAAAAAAGCTCGCTTTAGCATCATACTCATCCAATAAATCCAATACCCACGGAGTCACCTCAGGAATGGGCCCGTCATCAAAAGTGAGATAAATCACTGACTCTTCAGAAGGCAATGTCCACACAAAGTTGGAGAACATGTTTTGGAAAAAGGCAGGCGTAAATGACAAATACATTTAGGTGATTTAGCTAAAACTACAAAAACTTCGGTCAGCAAATTTAATGAAAGATGCAAAGTTCCACAAAAAGTTGCACATGCCTTAACAAATTTTTATTCCCTCATCCTTTCTTGTATAAATCAAGGTGCCGAAATAAAATGAGCTTAAGGGGCATTATACCTTGGCTCTGAACGTAATCATCACATTCCTTCCCGGCGCCGAAATTCCGGAGGCAAAAAGCCTGTAATTCCTGTCCATAATATTCTCTACTCCTAACTGGACAGAATATTTGGACAAAAAGCTGTAGCCTATTTTGATATTGAATGTAGCCCATGATGGCATTCCTTGAGAAGTTGCATATTGGTTATTATCTTCTCCAAATGGGTTGTAATCTCTAATTCTCTTCCAGGCATTGTACAATGCATAAAACTCAAACTTCCAAGGGCCAAGCTGAGATTCAACAGAAGCCTTTCCCAACAAAGGAGGAATGTGATCCAATGGGACTTCAGAGCTGTCTGTACGTATCCTTCCTATTGTTTTACTAAGGCTGCTGCTCAGACTAAGATTTTTATGGACTTGGATTACAACCTCTGTGTTCCATCCGTAAAGGTAAGCTCTATTGGCGTTGATGATTTGGAATACCGCAGAAGGTGTACCATTATACAGTACAGAATCCTCTCCGTGATATCTCGCTTTTTGAGTTGTCAAAATGTTGGAGTAATCTGTGTAAAATAATCCAAGCTCAACAAGAATATTTTTACTTATCTGTGGCCTTATCAATCCTTCAATAGTTACTGTTCTTTCGGGTTTCAATTCCGGATTTGGTATAATCAATCTCCCTGTTGTGGATTCGAAAACCTTGGACAAATCATCTACATTCGGAGAGCGAAATCCTGTAGAAAGATTTACCGAGTACTTGCTGTTTTTCTCTGTTAGTAAATTTAATGCTATCGACCCGGCCAACTGTCCATTGTGTTGCTTAACCTCATCATAATCAAACGGGAAAAAAGTCTTATTGATAAACTTGGACTGCAATGCATAGCTTTGGTATCGAAGCCCACTTTGCAAACTTAAGGATTGATTCAAGTCCCTTTGATAAATCAAATAAACGGATGGTTGCTGTGTCCAAGAACCTCCGTCAGGATAGCGAGTATCCAGTTCGGATTCGTCCCCGCTTATTATATTCTCACGGTAAGCAACAGAATTCACAGAATTATAAATATATTCTATACCATATTGTAATTTTTGTTTGTGCCACTGCTTTCTGAAATCGAGATTACATCCGTAAACATTAACCAACTCCTCTCTGTGATCAAGATCATCCATTTGATATCTTCTTGTATGTCGACTTTCTTTGATTAACTGAGAGTATAGATTCAGTTTCATCTCATCAAAAAATCGATTCTTCATTCTGTAAGAAAATAAATAAGAAATCAAGAGTCTATCTTGTGGCCCATAATACCAATCTGCAAAACGCAAAATGGAATTACTCACCTCTGTCAATCGATCATAACGAGGAATGTTAGAACTCGTAGAATACTGAAGATTAAAATCATGTTGAAGAAAACTGGATTGCTTCAAGGAAATTTTTTGCAAAATGTCGAATTGTTGATAGCCGGAAAATTTCTGAATATTAGGATTGGAGTTCCTCACCAAACTATCCCCTCCTCTTATGCGTTCTACATAAAATTCTCTCAAGCCCAAGGTCCCTATGTCTTTTGATCTGTGTTGTCCTTGTCTCAAATCACCAAAGTCTGAATAGGACACACTTGTCAAACAAGCTACTTTTGGTGATGAAATGGTAAAATCAATATGGCCTGTTTTTTCTTGATTCGCAGAGGCATACCGCATCATCAAAGTGGATCCAAATTGAATATTTTGCTCGGCAAACTTAGGATTTTTTGAATAAAACAATATTGCACCTCCCAATCCATCAGAGCCATACATTAAAGAAGCAGGGCCAAACAAGATTTCCATTCGATCCAACATATTTTGGTCTATGGTGATAGCATTCTGAAGATGCCCTCCTCTGTATATTGCATTGTTCATCTTGATGCCATCTGATACTAAGAGAATTTTGTTGGCTTCAAACCCCCTCAACACAGGGCTACCGCCGCCCATTTGTGATTTTTGAACAAACACTTTTCCACTTTGAAATAATAGATCTGCTGCAGTTGAAGCATTAGTCTGTTCTATCGTCTTTTGATTGAATATTTGAATCTGTTGAGCCTGCTTATTTAGTCTTTCTTGAAATCGATTTACAGAAATCTGGATTTCATCCAAGGTCATTGGTTTAATGCTGTCCAGAGATTGCGAGTATATACAGTCTGCTATGTTACTGAATATTAGAATTAAAAATAATAACCTCATAATTGAAGAATTGAGATGGATTCAAATGCAGTTTTATGGCATTGAATCCGGAAATACAATAAAAAAAACAAGTGCTGAATAAATGTCGGATTTTAAATCTATTCTTCTTTAGCAAGAAATTTCCGGTAAAGAAATCAATAACTATAGAGCCGAGCTAAAAATCGAAACTCCAATAACAAAGCAAAGCTTAGCAGTTAACTATTGATCTAGAAGTTCAGTAATAACTTACAATAGTTTTTGAAAAATAGACTCAGAGTTTAGGATGCGCTAAGCTTGAGGTGGCTTAAACTCTAAATCGAGAGTTGGGTTCAAATAATTATTCTTCAAAACAAAATCAACTTTTGCATTCATTACAAGGCGTTGGCCAAATACTCTTTCCTTCATTGTCGTTAGTTCCCAATCAAAGAATAAGCTATTGTTTGTTTTAGTGTTTTGAGTATGATGAAAATAAAAAAAACTCAACGAATGAATTTTTTGAAGGATTTCATATTCCAACTCATCTTCTACAACTGAGTATTCGAATTCGTCACAAGACAAATTTTTTATCGAAATTAAATCGTACAACCTCTCTTGGTATCGAAATTCATGTCGATTTATCCATGATAAGTTCTTTTGTTGTTCAGAGGTAAAAATCAGTTTCGTAACGACCAACGAGCTCAAGTTGGACTTGATCTTGTGTTTTAAGTTTGACTTATGTATTGTAAGTGAGGGCTGCAATCCTGTAGTAAACAAAATCATACCCATTGCTATAAAAAGCAATGTTAATGATTTTAGTTTGGAATTGTCAATCAGCACTTTTACTTTTTTACTTTGAAGTAAGTATTGGTATTCATTTCATCCAAAAAATGAAGGGAGTCGCCTTCAAAAATCTCAACTTTATACTGAAAATTTTGATTGTTGGGATAATGCAAAATAATAGTATCTCCGGAAAGACTGTATTTCATAGGAATAAATGCTCCGTTTTCATTTATTCCAAATTCGTTTCCTTTAATTTGGAAGGCCGGTTCACTTGCATTAGAAAACTGCCAGATTCCTTGCAGATTTTCCTCTGACACCACAATCCTCTTTTCAGGAAAAACAGCTTGAAATGGAGATGATTTTGGGTCTTGTTTACAAGCTGCAAAACAGCAAACTAGACCATAAAATAAAAGTCGCTGAGTCATTTTATCAAATTTAGACCTGCAAAATTAACTAAGATCCTCAAGTTTTCATCGTTATTGATTAAGAAATAAAAGGGTAAATTAAAATTTTAAGCTGTAAAAATTTTTTATTTTATTCCATTTTATTAATAAACAACATTAAATAATGATGGAATAAGGAGGAGTATAGCTTTAAAGCTAAAGCTATACTATAGGTAGAATATGTTGTTTTTATTAATCGAGTAACATTACTTAATATTTATACCCTATTGCTTTACAAATTGAACAATTTTCTCTTCATTTTATTGTAAATTGATAGAAATTATTTAAATTTGTAAATTAATTGAATTAATATATTGTAATGTATACATTGCAATATTGAAAACAGGCTTTCGTTTTATCGTTTTTGGATCGTTGTTTTTATTTATCACCATTCACTTTTCTTTTTATTGGTCTGTACTTAGATAAATTAACTATTTTATTAATTAAAAAATTGAAATATGATTACTGTTATTATTCCAACATTGAATGAAGAAGAAAATATCGGCAGTGTCGTTGATTTTGCAGGAGCCCATGCAAATGTTTCAGAAATCATTGTAGTGGATGATAAATCTCTGGACAATACGGTTTCTATCGCAAAAAAACATGGTGCAAAAGTTATCACGAGTACAAAACTTGGAAAGGGAGCTTCAATGAAAGATGGGGTGCTCTGTGCAAACAATGAAATTTTGGTTTTTTTGGATGGTGATATTAACCCCTATCCACACTTTACCATTAAGCTGCTAACAGATCCTATAATTAATAATGAAGCTGACTTTGTAAAATCTTCATTTAGTAGAAATGCAGGAAGGGTGACCGAGTTGACTGCAAAACCTCTGATGAGTATTTTTTTTCCTGATCTATTAAAATTCAATCAACCACTTAGCGGTATGATTGCTGGAAGGAAATCTATTTTAAGAGATCTAAATTTCAGGGATGACTATGGTGTCGATATCGGTATATTGATCGATATGTACTTGATGAATGCAAGAATGAAAGATGTAGAAATTGGATATATCGAAAATAAAAGTAAACCATGGCAAGCATTAGGAAAAATGAGTAAAGAAGTTGCTCAAACCATCATTATGAAGGCAGCATCTTCAAAAAATCCGCATTACAATTTTGAAGAACTTGGTGTCCTAAATGAAATTCGATCTCAAATGGAATTTGCATTTGACACTCATTTAAATAGTTTGAGTAAATTGATTGTATTTGACATGGATAATACCCTATTAAGAGGTAGATTTATAGATCACTGTGCAGACCATTTTAACTTCAAAAGTGAACTTATGGAATTCCGTTCATCAGAAACTGATAGCGTAATTCTAACCAAACGAATTGCTACCTTACTAAAGGGTAAACACTTCAATGAGTTGGTAGAAATTGCAGATCGAATTCCAATCGTCGATGGAACCTTAGAAATTATTTCTGAACTAAAAAAGAGAGGTTACATTATTGGAATTATTTCTGACAGTTATGACTGTATAACAACTCTCATCAAGAATAAATTGGAAATGGATTTTTCACTTTCTAATGAATTGGAATTTTCTAAAAGTGTCTGTACGGGAGAAGTTAAAATTCCATCCTTTTTTATCAGTAATTCAAGAAGCATTTGTAAACATGCTATGTGTAAAACCAATGCCTTATTGAGTGTCCTGGAAAAATACAAGATACAAAAAGAAAATGCGATAGCAATTGGCGATAGCATGAATGATCTTTGTATGATAAAAGAGGCCGGCTTGGGGATTGCTTTCTGTTCTAAAGATGATCTACTCAATCATCATGCTGATATCTTAATCAATGAGTCTAGCTTTATGGAATTGTTAAATTTAACTTAGTTTATATGACCGCTGCAATAATTATATTTATCTGTATCTTGCTTTTATTAGCCTATGTCTTTGATGTTAGTTCACCACTTACAAAAATACCGTCAGTAATATTGCTACTCATTTTAGGTTGGTCCGTACGTCAATTCACTCTTGGGTTAAATGTACATATTCCTGATCTAAATCCACTGCTTCCCTTTTTAGGTACGATTGGCCTTATTCTTATTGTCTTGGAAGGTGCGCTGGAACTTGAGCTCAATCAATCAAAAATCAATGTTATAAAAAAATCCACATTTTTGGCCCTCTTACCAATGCTTCTGTTTGCTTTTGGGTTAGCCTATTTTATATACTTTTGGACTAACGTTTCATTTAAATTAGCTTTAATTAATGCAATCCCTTTTAGTGTCATAAGTAGTGCAATAGCCATCCCTAGTGTTAGAAACTTGCGGGAAATTGATCGTGAATTTATCATTTATGAGAGTAGTCTTTCCGATATATTTGGAGTTTTGTTTTTCAATTTTATTGCTTTAAACGAAGTAATTAATGGAGGCACCTTTGGTACTTTTTTTATCCAATTATTAATTATTATTGTCATTTCATTTGTGGCTGTACTCGGTCTTTCATTTCTATTAAGCAGAATAAAACATCATATTACTTTTGCTCCTATTATTCTAATGGTTATATTAATTTATGCCGTTTCCAAATATTATCATCTGCCGGGATTAATTTTCATTCTTGTTTTTGGGCTGTTTCTTGGCAATTTGGATGAATTAAAGAATTTTAAATGGATAGATAAGCTGAGACCCGAAAAACTTAATAAAGAAATTATTAAATTTAAAGAAATAACGACAGAAGCTACATTTCTGGTACGAGCACTGTTTTTTATCATTTTTGGGTTTTTAATAGAAATAAAAGACATAATGAATATTGATACTTTTCTTTGGGCAGGAGGGATTGTGATTTTTATATTAGCCCTGCGTTGGTTATTCGTTTCTATAACAAAATTACCTAAATCCCCTCTTTTATTTATTGCCCCAAGAGGATTGATTACAATACTTTTATTTTTATCAATCATTCCTGATCAAAGTATTACTTTAATAAACAAGTCCTTGGTAATACAGACTATTGTTTTGTCAGTAATTGTAATGATGTTTGGGTTATTTAACAAATCTAAGGCATGAAACTTACAAAATTATTTACAGAATTCTTTGAAAGCGAAAAAGCTGCCGGAATCATATTATTATTTTGTACTATAATTTCTTTGATATTATCAAACTCTGCTTGGCAAAATCAATTTATTCAATTCTGGAATTTGAATTTAGGCTCACACTCTATTTCCCATTGGATTAATGATGGCTTGATGACAATTTTTTTCTTGCTCATTGGCTTAGAACTTGAAAGGGAAATTTATATCGGTGAACTGTCCACTTTAAAAAATGCTTCGCTTCCATTCTTTGCAGCACTTGGAGGAATGTTGGTGCCCGCTTTTATTTTCCTATCGATTAATTTTGGGCTCGAAACTCAATCCGGAGCTGGAATACCTATGGCTACTGATATTGCATTTGCATTAGGTATTTTGTCTTTATTAGGAAGGAGTGTTCCAAGCTCTCTGAAGGTCATTTTGACGGCATTGGCTGTGATAGATGATTTAGGAGCTATATTGCTTATTGCATTTTTTTATACCAAATCCATTGACTTTACAAGTTTGATAATAGCCGGAGTATTATTTGGATTTTTATTAATTCTAAACAGATTCAAAGTACAAAATTTATTGGTCTATATCATCACTGGTATTTTCATGTGGTATTTTATGCATAAATCAGGAGTTCATGCTACTATTACAGGAGTCTTATTAGCTTTTGCATTACCATTTGGTGATGGTGGTGAAAAATCTAGTTCCTACAAAGTACAACATTATCTTCATACTCCAGTAGCTTTCGTAATATTACCACTTTTTGCTATTGCGAATACCAATATTACTTTTAGTAGTAATTTTCAAAATATAATTTTCCAAGCCAATAGCGTAGGGATTTTCTTTGGATTGTTTTTAGGGAAGCCAATAGGCATTTTTCTGTTTAGTTATGTTGCCTCTAAGTTTAAATTTTGTGAACTCCCTTCAGACTTAAGATGGAAACATATTTTCGGAGTGGGATTCCTTGGTGGAGTTGGATTCACGATGGCTATTTTTATTACCTTACTGGCATATGATACAGAGTCCCTTGTAATGCAATCAAAAATTTCTATATTATTTGCGTCTCTTTTGAGTGGATTTGTAGGGTATTGGTGGTTGCGTTTTAGCTTGACCCGCTAGTCTTTCTATTATGAAAAATCATTTTGATTATATTATAGTTGGGGGAGGAAGTGCAGGTTGCTGTATTGCAAGAAGGCTGAGTGAAAAATCTAATTGTACTGTGGCTCTGCTCGAGGCTGGTCCAAAAGATCGTCATCCTTTTATTTCTATTCCGGCCGCTTTTTCTGAGATGTTTAAATCCAAATTGGATTGGCAATTTGAGTCTGTGGAAGAAAAAGAATTAAATCACAGCAAAATGTATATTCCCAGAGGCAAAGTCCTCGGCGGTTGCAGCTCGGTCAATGCCATGATTTTTACAAGACCACATCAGGATGATTTTGAACTTTGGAACAGCAATCTTTGGAGCTGGAAATTATGTCTTCCTTATTTGAAAAAAGTAGAAAAGCAATTTGGATTTCTACACGATCAAGATGGAGACGCCATCAGTCAATACCCTTATCATCTTCATTCGCTTTCAAGTGATTTCATATTATCTTCACAGAATTATGGGCTAAAACAAGGTAAAACAAGCTCAAGTATTTCTGAGTCTGCGTTTCCCTTTTTAAAAAATATTGTAAAGGGCAAGAGATATAATGCAGCCAAAGCCTATTTACATGATCGACCTAAAAATCTGTCGGTCTTCTGCAACACAGAAGTCCGGCATTTGCTCTTTGAACAGTCTAAGTGTGTTGGTGTACAAACTGAAAAAGAAAAACTAATTGCTACCAATGCAGTGATCCTTAGCAGCGGGGCAATCCAAAGTCCATTGCTCCTGATGAATTCCGGAATTGGCAATGAACATCAGTTAAAGGAGAATGGAATTCCGGTTCGACTAAAGAATGATCAGGTTGGACAGAATTTACAAGATCACATTATTTGTGGATTTGGTTTTAAATGTGACAACACCAAAACCTTGGACAGTTTAAATCAGCCCTATGAAAAATTTAAAGCATTGCTACAATATGTTTTAAAATCTTCCGGCCCATTAACCAGTAACATTGCAGAAGCCGGCGCATTTCTTCATTTAGATGGAAACCTTGTTCCTGATATCGAACTTCATTTTGCTCCGTCATTTTTTATACAACACGGTTTTATTAAACCCCAAGGATTCGGATTTAGTTTAGGACCTACTCTACTCCACCCAAAGAGCAAAGGTCATCTGCACATCAACAAACATAATCCGAATAAAGCACAAATTGAAATGAATTATTTATCTGATCCCAAAGACATGGAAATCATGTTGCGCGGGATGGAGATTGCACTCGACATAGCCATGCAACATCCTCTTAAAAAACACATCACAGGCATTGAAGTTCCTAAGACCATTCCGAAATCAAAAAATGAAATTGAATTATTAGTCAGACAATACACGCAAACTTTGTATCATCCTGTAGGAACTTGTGCATTAGGAAGCCATCCGGATTCTGTTGTAGATGAAAAACTCAAAGTGAATGGTGTTGAACAGTTGTATGTGGTCGATGCTTCTGTGATTCCTCAGATTACAAGCTCAAACACACAGTTGGTAACGATGATGATAGCCGAATATTTTGCAGACTTTCTTTTACCAAATAAATAAGCCGGACAAAAAATGTTCCGGCCTATTGAAGTTTATCTAATTAATTTTAATCCAGTTTCATGTTTTCAATGATGGTTTCTGTGCCCTGTTTTATGGTTACAGTAAGATCTCCTTTAGCCTCTTTTATATCTATTTCCTTGGAGTATCTTCCATCTTTAGCCATTACTTTTTCTTGATAAATAATCTGTCCGGAAGAATTGGTCACTTGCAGATCAAAAGGTTCATTTTTTCCTTTGAAAACAATTTCCAATTTACCTGAGCTCGCAGAAGTTGAAGATTTTGTATGAGACAAAATGAGTGAACTTCCCGAATTGGATTCATTCACTGTAATTGTAGCAGTATTGTCATCGGGCCCATTAGAGCTTTTATTCTTGCTAATAATTATTTTCTTTTCTTTACCTATTTGTTCTGTTATAATCTCTTTATTTTCCCCATCAGTGTTGATCATCATAAGTTTTACTTCTTTATTTCCGCAAGAAGGTGTTCCTCCTCCTTTATTGCAACATTTTACTCCTCCCTTCGCACAACAAGATTTTGAATTTGATTTGGAATCTTGCAATGTAATTTTTACTTTTTCTTTTTTTCCGGATCTCAAATAACTTACTTTGATTTGATCTCCCGGATTTTTTTCTGAAAGATAGCTTATCACAGAGTTCATATCGATGATCTCTTTTCCATCTATCTTAGTGATGATATCCCCTTTGCGAAGACCTGCTTTTTCTGCTGCACTTGATTGGTATACTTCCAGAATACTTGCACCATTATTTCCTCCGGTGTTATTGAGTTGAACACCCATTATGGCTTTATTTGGCGCAGGCTCTTGCATTTCTTCCTGATGCTCCGCGTGCATAGGCGCCCAATTTATTTCTGAAGCATCTCCTATTGATTTTATCAACTGTGTATTGCCATCCTTATCTTCGATAATCTGAACTTTAACTTGCCCGGCAACGTCCTCCAAAATAATCATACTGTCTATAATTGACTGTATCTCTTTGTCAGAAAGTTTTTGGTCAGAATTTCTAGAAATAGATTTGACTATTACTCTTTTTTCTTTGTGTTGCGCTTGCTCATCGTGTTGAGCAATGACAATACTAAAGCTGAACAACATTAATAACGGAATTAAAAAAGCAAATTTTTTCATATTATTTAGTAATTTTTTAATTAATTTGAATATTGATTTGTTCTTCTAGAATAAGTCCCGGAGCATCTTCAATTTTCTTATTGTCTTCCATTTTGACTTCTTTGATTTTTTGGATCATTACACGAATATTTTTGGTCTCCCTAAGAATATCCATCAATTCATCCCTGCTGGAGGCTTGAGCAGCTTGATTGCCGTAAGTAGCATTGTTCGGGCTGTCTTTATCCAAATTTATCACATGAATTTTTATCTGTTTATTTTTTTGCATTGCAGAATTTAACTCTCCCGATACTTTTAACTCCGCAGTTTGATCAATAAATTCTTGTTTTGAAACTTTATTGAATGGAATAACTTTTCTTTTCTTTTTTGGTCTTTGGCTTAACGGCGCATTGATTAAACTTTGGTTATCGTATGTTGGTATGGTATTGCATACTACGTCTGTAGGACTGCAAATTCCATTGGATGCAATTTGTGGAGGGAACAAGACAGGCTGCCGAACTAATAATACAAATGAGCTAAGTAAACAAATAGAAAATACAAGTCTATGGGACCAAGGAATATATTGTTTAGTAGGTTTGCCTATAAGATTCAATATCCTTTCTTTCAATTGAAACTTAGGCTGAATAAAGTGCATCGCCAATTGACTCGCCCCGTTCTTCGTTCCTGATAATTTTAATATTAATTCACCATAAGATTTGATCTCAAGAGGATAATAACGTACTACTTCTTGATCTGCATTAATTTCTTGTTCATTCCTCACCCAGTGGATCCAGTAATATATTGCAGGATTAAAAAAGAAGAACATCTGTGTGATTTGCAAAAAAATCAATGTGCGCTGATCCTTATTCTTAAGATGTGCCAATTCGTGTGTAAGTATTTGTTCTGCCTCTTGCATGCTGAGCTCATTGATCCATGCCAAAGGAATTATTATGATCGGTTTCAAAAATCCGGTGACGAATGCAGAATGCAAGGGAGCCCTGCTTACTCGCATTCTTATTGTTTTGTCTAAGCCCGACCTTTTCAATAAATGTTCAAACAAAGAAGACCATTCTTGAGGTGCCTCTATGCTTTGACTCAAAAGTCTTCTCATGACCATTTTTGAAATCGTAAATCGAAACAAAGAAAAAACAAAGCCAATCACCCATAAAATTGCTAAAATCGAAGGATTAATCCACGTCCAAATGTTATTTAGCAGTTCCAATGCAAAACCCTTCATCGGTCCCCAATACCACTGGACCATAAATAATATTAGAAACAAATACAATGAATGGGTTGCAAGTTTTTGTTTTAGTTTATACGAAAACCAATTTGCATTTTTTAGAATCGCTATAGCCAATAAAAACAACGGAGCCTGCCATAGAGAATGTGCCAATGCTGACATCAAATGCTTTGTAAATAGTTCGTATAGCATAATTTAATTTTTTTTCTCCATTTGTTCAAGAAGTATTTTCAATTCTTTGATTTCTTCTTTACTGGCTTCATAATGACCCAATGTTTGCATGACCAAATTCATGGCGCTCCCTTCAAAAACTTGATCTATTACGTTTTTTAGCTTGTTTCTTTTTACTCCTTGTTCTGGTAACTTTGCCTCATACAGGTGCAACTTTCCCACAAGTTTTCTGGAACATATCCCTTTCTCTGCCATAATCTGCATAAGCTTCAGAACCGTTGTATAACCTACCTCTCTCCGCTCCGATATGGCTTCATGAATTTGTTTTACAGAGCAGGATCCGTTTTTCCATAATAATTGCAGTATCTCTAATTCAGAATCTGTTGGCATTAATTGTCGACTCATGATCTGTATTTTCCACAAATATAAGCCATTTTAATTTGTTCTACGAATTTATTCGTAATTTAATTTTTTCTTAACTATTTCAGCTTCCACTTTCTATTTCGGGCTGTGAATTGAATTGAAAAAGC
Organism: Saprospiraceae bacterium UBA3362; assembly: GCA_002360455.1. Classification (GTDB taxonomy): domain Bacteria; phylum Bacteroidota; class Bacteroidia; order Chitinophagales; family Saprospiraceae; genus Vicinibacter. Next base: position 23,321 of record DEQQ01000037.1, on the reverse strand, counting down.
TCGACTTGATGTTCAAAAATTTAACTTTCAAGAATATTTTAGAGTATTTTTTAGTCATAATATAATATATTTGCCTATAAATTCGTCTAATGTATCTTTCCTGTCACAGTTACTATTCTTTGCGGTATGGAACCATAGCGCCTCAAGATCTTCCCCGTATGGCGGCAGAAATGGGTATTGATACTCTTTGTTTAACAGACATTAATAACACCTCTGAGGCCTACGCCTTTATCCGGGCTTGCGACAAATATGACATCAAACCAGTACTGGGGGTCGACTTCAGGCAGCTTATTCCGGAGACAAAACAAATGGAGTTTCGATACCTCGGTATAGCAAAAAATGAAGAAGGCTGGGCAGAGCTGTGTCGGCATCTCACCGGTTTTCAGCCTACTATCCATGCTCTCCCCAGCCTTGCTCCTCAGTGGGAACATTGTCATATAGTGTACAGATCATTAGTCAAACCCATAGAAGACTTTAGAGATAATGAGTGGCTTGGAATAAGGCCGGGTGAGCTTCACTCTCTTTACAAATCCCCTCTGAGACAACATACAAACAAGTTGGTGGTCTATGCCCCTGTAAGTTTTCAGGATGAGACTCACTGGAGATTGCACAAGCTGTTAAGATGCATTGACAGGAATATCATTTTGGGAAAACTGGAACCGCAGGATTATGCCGGAAAAGATGAATATCTGCGCTCTCCGGAAGATCTGAAATTGGCCTTTAAGCAGTATCCGCAGATTGTCCATAATACAGAAAAAATATTGTCCTCTTGTTCGGCTTCAATGAGCATAGGAATGGGGAACAACAGGATTAGTTTTACAGCCTCTGTGGCAGAAGACTACAAGTTGCTCAGCAAGCTGGCTACACAGGGCTGTCGGCGACGTTACGGCCTGTCTCATGAACGAGCTCAAGAGCGCGTGCGCAAAGAACTTCAGGTGATTCACAGATTGGGCTTCTCTTCTTATTTTCTGATTACCTGGGATATTGTGCGTTATGCTCAGAGTGCAGGCTATTATCATGTGGGTAGAGGTAGTGGGGCCAATAGTATTGTAGCTTATTGTTTGTATATCACAGATGTGGATCCGCTGGAACTGGATCTTTATTTTGAACGATTTATTAATCCTCATAGAAGTTCACCTCCTGACTTCGATATCGATTTTTCTTGGAGTGAGCGCGATGATGTGACAGAGTATATTTTTGAACGATACGGAAGAGATCACACCGCTTTGCTTGCCACTTATAATACATTCAAAGGGAAGTCTATTATTAGGGAGCTGGGAAAAGTATTTGGTCTTCCCAAGGCAGATATTGATATCATTGTGGATGAACCTTTGGCCGAGGAAAAACATCATGCGTTTGCAAGGCACATCTTTCACTATGGAAAACTGATGGAGGGTTTTCCAAACTATCTGTCCATTCATGCAGGAGGAGTGTTGATTTCAGAACGTCCTCTATATTATCATACGGCTTTACAACAAATGCCCAAGGGTTTTCCTATTGTACACTTTGATATGTATGGGGCAGAAGACTTGGGATTTCACAAATATGATATCCTAAGTCAACGAGGTTTGGGTCATATTAAAGATGCAGTAGATCTCATCCGTGAAAATAAAGGGCAGGAGATTAATATCCACGACATCACCAGAATTAAACAGGACCCCAAAGTAAGACAGCAACTGCGCAGTGGCCAGGCTATAGGCTGTTTTTATGTAGAGTCTCCGGCTATGAGAGGCCTGCTCACCAAGCTTCAATGCGATGACTATGTCCATCTGGTGGCTGCCAGCAGCATTATTCGTCCCGGAGTAGCCAAAAGCGGTATGATGCGTGAATATATAGAGCGATTTCACAAACAGAGAGAGATCAAATACCTTCATCCTGTCTTTGAACAGCATTTGAGTGAAACTTATGGTGTAATGGTCTATCAAGAAGATGTAATGAAAATCGTACATCATTTTGCAGGATTGGATCTGGACGAGAGCGACGTACTGCGACGCATTATGACTGGGAAGAAAAAATCTTCTGACACGTTCAGAACTTTGATGGAAAAATATTTTAGAAATTGCCATGCAAGAGGTTATTCTTCCGATCTGACACAAGAGGTGTGGCGACAGATAGAAAGTTTTAGCGGATACTCTTTTTGCAAAGCGCACTCTGCCTCTTTTGCCGTAGAGTCTTTTCAGAGTTTGTACCTCAAGACCTATCATCCCTTGGAATTTATGGTAGCCGTCATCAACAACTTTGGAGGATTTTACAGAACAGAAATCTACGTCCACGAAGCTCGTATGGCGGGAGCCCTAATAGAAGCCCCTTGTATAAATCATAGCCGTTATCTTACCCACATCTATGGACAAAAAATTTACTTGGGTTTTGTCCATATTTCTGCTTTGGAGGGAGACTTGGCGCGACAGATTATACATGAACGCGAGCGGCATGGCGAGTATCAAAGTATGGAAGACTTTACCCAAAGACTTAAAATAGGACGAGAGCAACTTAATCTTTTAATCCGTATCGGAGCGTTTAGATTTACAGGGAGGGATAAATGTGAGCTAATGTGGGAGCGCAGTGCTATCCAAGAACCCCGACCACAGTATGGCATAAGTCGTCCTATGTTTGCGATTCCCACAGAAGAGTATAAACTTCCTTTACTGGAAGATGGATATTTTGATCAAGCTTTTGATGAAATTGAGCTTTTGGGCTTCCCTTTATGCAATCCATTCGACTTATTGAATGAAGCTATGCAGCCTTCTGCAGTGAGTAAAGAACTAAAATCATCTCTCCGCAAAAATGTGACAATCTATGGTTACTATGTAACCTACAAGCCCGTAACTACCATTAACCACAAGCATATGGCCTTTGGAACCTGGCTCGACAAAGAGGGTAGTTTTTTTGATACAACTCACTTCCCTAAGGCATTGGAAGAATATCCACTCCAGGGGAGAGGGATCTATGAGATCTATGGTACTGTCGTAGAAGACTTTGGGTTTCCATCTATTGAGGTGATCCGCCAAAGAAAGTTGGCTTATGTTCCGGATGCCAGATACTGAATAATCCATGAATCTAATCTATAGTTCATGGCTATTTTAGTCCATTTTTCTCCATAATTCATTGAATTCCTTTAACTTTGAGCCCTATAAAAGAAGAACTACAAGATTTATGGCCAAGCTAGAATTAATCATGCCCAAAATGGGCGAAAGTATAATGGAAGCCACTATTTTAAAATGGCTCAAAAAAGAAGGAGACCCTGTAGCTTTGGATGAAACAATTTTGGAAATTGCAACCGACAAAGTAGATAGCGAAATTCCTTCTCCGGCAAAAGGAATAGTGGGCAAATTACTCTTTGAGGTCAATGCTGTAGTTCCTATTGGTACAGTTATCGCCTATATAGAAACCGATGCTGCGGATGTTGTCAAGGCAAGTCCTGCCGTATCTCAGGAAAAACCAATTCAACAAGCTACTCCAGTGGTAACTACTGGCTCCCATTCTGAGCCACAAGTTGTCGCCAGTTCAAAAGATGATCGTTTTTATTCGCCTCTGGTCAAAAACATCGCCAAAGAGGAAAACCTCAGTGCCCAACAGCTGGCTCAAATTGCAGGAACCGGAGAAGGTGGTCGTGTAACCAAAAGAGACATATTGGCTTATGTAGATCAACTCAGATCAGGATCAGTGCCGGCAGTACAAACCGTCACACAAACTCAGTCCACTCCTCCAACCGCTCATCCAATATCCATTCAAGCGCCGGCGGTGAGCGTCTCCGGCAATGTAGAAATTATCGAAATGGATAGAATGAGAAAACTGGTTGCAGATCACATGGTCATGAGCAAACATGTTTCTCCTCACGTAACTTCTTTTGTAGAAATTGATGTAACTCCAATCGTTCTTTGGAGAGATCGAATCAAAGCCGAGTTTGCAAAAAAATACAATCAAAAAATAACCTTTACTCCTATTTTCATAGAGGCTGTGTGTAAAGCTCTAAGAGACTTTCCTATGGTAAACATCTCTGTAGCCGGCACAAAAATTATTGTTCGGAAAGACATAAACATCGGTATGGCCGCGGCTTTGCCAAGTGGAAATCTCATTGTTCCTGTAATAAAAAATGCGGATCGAATGAACCTCGCCGGTTTAAGTTATCTGGTCAATGATCTGGCAGACAGAGCAAGAAATAACAAGCTCAAGCCTGATGAAATACAAGACGGTAGTTTTACTCTGACCAATGTTGGAACATTTGGAAATTTGATGGGAACTCCTATTATCAATCAACCGCAAGTAGCGATTCTTGCCACCGGCGCCATAAAGAAAAAACCTGCAGTCATAGAAACGCCTACAGGCGATGTGATTGGCATTCGCCATATGATGTTTTTATCACTTTCTTATGATCATAGAGTTGTGGACGGGGCCTTGGGGGGTTCGTTCTTAAGAAGGGTAGGAGATTATCTTGAACAATTTGACATTAATCAAAGTATATAATACGGGCTTGATTGAAAAAGCATTTACTACTCCTAGCTGTTTTCTTCGTTTCATGGATTACGTCTCACGGACAGAGTAATGCCTCTCGTTTGTATGTCGCCGAACATTATTTCGAAAAACAAGATTATTTTTTGGCTGCTGCAGAATATAAACAGGCATGGGACAAAGTACTGAAAGATAAAGATGACTTATTCAAAGCAGCATTAGCTTTTTATGAAGCCAATGAACTCACCGATGCGGCCAAAGCATTTACACTACTCAAAGAATATAAATCTTATCAAAAAATAAGCCTTTCTTATTTAGCCAAAATAAAACAACATCAATCGCAATTTTCACAAGCTGTATTGCTCTATAAAGAGTACTATAAAAAACTAAAACGAAAAGATGTAAATGAACGATCCAGGGTAAAAAATGAATTAAGAAGATGTGAAAACGGGATTCATTTTGCACGAGCCAACAAACCGGCTCTGCTTGAGCCTGCCGGGGAAGCTATAAATACTCCTGAGGATGAATATGCTCCCATTTCCAGTGTGAATTATCCTGATCGAATTTATTTCAGTGCCATAAGGTCCAATAACATTGGCGGAAAAAGAGATAATGCCGGTTTGTTTGACGAACAAAAAGGAAACTTTAAATCCGATATTTTTTATACCTCAGAGAAAGCCAAAAATTCTAAAGATTTGCAGCGTTTTGATCCATTATTATTAAGTCCAAAACACGATGAAATTTTAGACTTCACAAACAATGGTCAGGCTGTAATTCTTTGGAGAAGTTTGGATTTTAAAGTTGGGCAAATCGTAAATGACAGCTTTGCCAGTTTACAAAAAAATTCGAATCATTGGGATGCTCCCATATATGGAGAAATAGGAGATCACAGCCTTTCCGTTTTTCAAGATAGTGTTTATATTTTTTCAAGCGCTCGACTAGGAGGATACGGAGGTTATGATTTATATCTTACGGTGTATAGAAATGGTGCATGGATAAGTCCTATCAATTTGGGCCCGGAAGTCAATACAGCTTTCAACGAAATCACTCCTTTCATTGCCAAAGATGGTGTTACGGTTTATTTTTCTTCTAATTCTCTGGAAAGTATCGGGTCTTATGATATTTTCAAAACCAAATTTCAAGCAGAGCTAGGCATTTGGTCAAAAGCTGTTTCTGTTGGAATGCCTATTAACTCTGCAGGAGACGACAGAAATTTCAGACTTAAGGATGACGGATTGACCGGACTTTTTTCTTCGGATAGAAAGGACCTCAGCAAAGGAAAAAGAGATATCTTTTTTGCTTATTTCAAAGAAGAGTTGGAGGAACAATTGGATGAGCGCTCAGGAAGTCCTGTTACAATGCTGTTGGACAATAGTATTAGCTTATATCATTCTGATGAAGCAATTGTAAATAATAATGAGAACTTTGTTCCGGATAAAAACTACAAGGACTATACTATAGAAAATGTATTTTATAAGGACGATGATTTTTTGAACGATCCAAAATCTACAAAATCTCTTCAGCAAATAGTGCAGCTGTTACAGCAACACAGCGATTGCAAACTGCAAATTATTTCTCATAGCTTTGACAAAGGACAAAACTTAATCAATACTTACTCTTCAATAAAACGAGCTGAACAAGTCTCTCATTATTTTATTGAACAACGAATAGATCCAAAGAGAATTCAAGCAATAGCCTGTGGCAATTCTTATCCTGTCATCAACCCTGATAATAAACAGATATTATCTACTATTGCCGACAAATGGAACAAGAGAATCGAGTTTCAAGTTCTTTGCTCCGATACTTCTTCTGCCAAAATTTTTTATCAATCCCTCAATTTACCACAAGGAGTTGTACAAGAACCCAATTCGAACTTTAGATTGATTAGAAATAATGTAAGTTATTCCATAAAAATAGGAGAGTCAGACAAATTATTCAATCACCCATTACTGACCGAAAAATCTCAAACCATTACTGCTTACAAAAATTCTAACAATCAAAACTATTCCTACTACTACGGTTTATATTCTCAATTTAGAGAAGTAGAAATCCAGTATAATAAACTAAAATCATTGTATTATGATGTTGAAATTGTACCTTTCTACAATGGAATAAAATTGGAACGGCATGAAGTGATTTATCGGGTTTTGGATTTTCCTGATTTAATTTTATTCATTAATTATTCAAATCAAAAATAAAATGAGTAATCTAGGCTTTTTAAAAGAAAGCTTTAAAAACATGAAAACCGTTGGGAGCATTGTCAGAACTTCAAAATCTGTTGCATTTGCTATGGCAAACCACGCTCAAGTTTCTACCGCAAAAACAATTGTTGAGCTGGGAAGTGGAGATGGCGCTATAACCAGATGTATTTTAGAAAAAATGAATCCCGATGCCAAATTAATTTGCTTCGAACTCAATCCTGTTTTTTGTGACAAATTGCGACTTATACAAGATTCCAGATTAGAAATTATTCAGGACTCTGCTCAACATCTTGAGAAGCACCTCCAACAAAGAAGTTTAAAACAAATTGACTGCGTCATTTCTGCCATCCCCTTTGTGAATATGGAACATGATTTTACTCGATCTATTATTGGGCCGATTGCAAGCAGTTTAGGAAAAGATAGACCTTTTGTTCAGATCCACTACTCTTTGCTTGTAAAAAAGATATATCAAGAATTTTTTTCTGAGGTGAATATAGATTTTATGCCCATTCACATTCCTCCTGCATTTGTATTTATTTGCAAAAATTAGCCTGCTTTTTTGTTTATAGTCAGGCCAGATAAACAAATTTCCTATTTCGATTAAGAGTTTGTATTTTGCATCAAATTTTTAATCAATGAGGGGCGTTTTTCTTATTTTAGGATTGCTTTTATTCTGTTTTTTCACCATTTCTGCGCAGCAAAATCAACAGGCCAATATCAGAAAAGGAGAACATTCTTCCGGATTCAAGTGGAGTCAACCGATAAATCAAAATTTTGCTTTTTCTCAGCTCAATGAGATTTTTAATCTTGATGTGAATCATCAATTGCAAATTATAAAACAAGATTTGGACCAAATTGGAATGGAGCATCTTCGCGTTCAACATATATACAATAATATTCCGGTAGATGGGTCTCAAATTATTCTGCACACAAAAGCTCAACTTGCCCAATCCGTTTCCGGTTCTCTTGCTGATGGAAATTTCTTGGATAACGGAGTACATTATTCATCCGACCAAGCTATAGAAATTGCAAAGCAAGATAGAAATGCTAAAGTATACGCTTGGGAACAGGCCCAATCAACTTTAGGCTTTCTGCATACAGATTTAGAAAAAGCAGGCTTGGCTTTTCCTAAAGCTCAACTTGTGTGGTTCTCCCCTAATGATGACGAAGTTTACACTCTATGTTATAAAATTGATTTGTTCTCCTTTGATCCACATGTAAGAGAATGGGTTTATGTTGACGCTGCCAATGCTAATATTGTAAAAAAAATCAATCAAATATGTGAAATCAATGTTGTCGGACAAGCACAAACAAAATTTCTTGGCCTCCAAACCATTATCGTTGATTCATTGGCTCCGGATAAATTTGTATTGAGAGATAATACCAGAGGTAATGGAATTATTACATTGAATGCTCAAAGCTCAACCAAATTGGAAAACGCTGTAGACTTTGAAGATGCAGATAATTTTTGGAATAATGTAAATCTAAGTAAAGACGAAATCGCAACAGATGCCCATTTTGGAACTCAATCTACTTATGATTATTATAAAAAAGTATTCAACAGAAATTCTATAGACGACAAAGGGTACAATCTTATTAGTTTGGTGCATTACGACAGAGGGTGGAACAATGCAAGTTGGAACGGAACTACAATGAACTATGGTGATGGTGATGGGAGTACATTTAATCCATTTACTTTTTTGGATGTTTGCGGACATGAAGTTACTCATGGATTGACCAGTAATACTTCTAACTTAGTTTATCTTAACGAGTCCGGAGCTCTGAATGAGTCGATCTCAGATATATTGGGTGTGAGTATGAAGCAATGGAGACTAAAAAAAGATACAACAGACTGGAGCGTAGGCCAGGGATTGTATAAAACCAATGCCAAGATTGCATTAAGGGATATGTCCAATCCTAACAAATATCAAAATCCAAAATATTATAAAGGATCCTATTGGGAATTCTCAGCAGCAGATAATGGCGGGGTTCACACGAACAGCGGTGTTCTGAATTATTGGTATTACCTTATTGCTCAAGGCGGCAAAGGAAGTAATGAGGCTGCACGCAGTTTCAATGTTAAATCGATCGGATTAGAAAAAGCAGAACAATTGGTTTATAGGATGAATACTTACTATCTCAATCCCAAATCAAATTATAAAGATGCTGTCGCAGCTTCAATCTTAGTCGCTGAAGATTTATTTGGTTCTTGTTCACCGGAACTGGAGTCTATTTTTTCTGCTTGGTATGCCGTTGGATTAAGTGACAATACCGGTCGCAATCAAGATCTTTATTATGATTCAAATCTCAATATTGCTTCCTCTTGCTATCTTACAGATCAAGAAAAAATAAGCTACAGAATTCTGTATAAATCTTGTATTGATAAAATTTCTTCGGGCAACCAAATCAATTATGGGATTATCATTAATGATACCCTGAAGTATATAAACAATTTAACATTAAATAATGATTTGGAATATGGAGACGAAATAAAAATTGATTTTCCTATTTCTTTTGATTTTAGTAATGTTGCTAAGTATAAAATAAAAATGTTTCATCATTTTTCCAATGATCCAAATCCGGAAAATGACACCTTAAGTACGATTGTCGAAAAATATTCTGATGATAAATCTGATCACAGTCTCCGAAGTATCAGTATTCAGGCTTTGAGTTTTGGCTGCAACTCCAAAGGACCATTACGTGGACTACTTATCACAAAATATGGCGGCTGTGATTCTCTTGTCGCAGGGACAGAAATTCCCGTTGGCATTAGTGTGAATAATGTGATCAGTACCGGTTTAATGAAAATAGAAAAAACAATTTACAGAGGTGATTCCAGTCTATCTGAAATAAGCATCAATACAAGCAATACAATACAACTCGGCAACATACAACTTAAGGTTTTTTTGATGAATTCAAAAGATGGTAATAGAGGAAACGACACTTTACGGTTTTCTAATGTTACAAGAAAGAAAGAACTTGGTACAAACTTTTTGATGACCGTGGCAGAATCAACAATAAAAGACACTGTCAATTTTATTGCATCTTTAAATGCAACTGCCGGCAATAGTTCCCTCAGACCAATCCAAGGAAATATGAGTGTAAGACTGGGTGGCGGCTCTCCAAATGCAGATGGGACAAGGATCGTTCCTCCGCAAACTGAAGATGAGATTTGGTCAACAAACAAAGTATATAAGTCAAAGGCCTGTGTCTGTGCCAATGCTACCTCTGCACAGCATCTTACATTAAAGTTTGATATGAAGCAACACATTGCCGGAACACATAATTTTTATTTCCCTAAGTTGGACCATACTTATTTCGCAGCTCTTCGTTATACTGTAGACGGTGTCCAGCAGGGGCCTACCATGAGACTAAATTCAAGAGAGGATACCCTTAAAGTTTACCATAAGGAATTTGCGCTTGAGCAATTTGTCGGAAAACAATTTGAATTATGTTTTGAAGGGTTTGGAATTCTTGAACAAAATTTTGACAACTTCAGATTAGGGGATGCAACTTGGTTAGATAATATCATTCTCGCAGATGAAGAATTGGTTTCCAATCAAGATGTTGATTTTGATAATGAACTTTTGGCTAACGTAATAGCATCTCCAGCAGGACTTGAGATTGAATTCCAATCTGTTGTGGATAGGGCCGTAGATCTGGAGCTATTAGACCTGCATTCTCATTCCATATTCAGAACCCACTTTACAATCGACTCGGGAAGAAGCATGAAATCAATTAATAAAAAGGAATGGCCAAAGGGCATGTACTTCCTTCGTATAACTGATTTTAAAAATGGAAAAAGCTTTATTAAAAAAATAATTCAGTAATTGATAAAATTCATTTTGTGCAGTTGAAGTATTTGTTTCTTTTTCTTTTTCCCTTGGTAGCCTATTCTCAAAATGGCAAGCATGAATTATGGGATAAAGAATTAATAAAGTATGTCAGTATCGATGGAAAAGTAAATTATAAAGCTTGGAAGAATGATACTGTAGGATTGATCCAATATTTAAATTACCTAAAACTAAACCCTCCACAAAAAAATTGGACTAAAGAAGAACAAATGGCCTATTGGATTAATGCTTATAATGCATTTACGGTTTATTTGATTCTATCTCATTATCCGGTCAAATCAATAAAAGAGATAGGAGGTAAAATCCCCTTTGTCAATTCCAGTTGGGATATAAAGTTTATTCATATTGGCACAGAAAATCTGGATCTTAATAATATTGAGCATGGTAAATTGCGAAAGAGTTTTAATGATGCGAGAATTCATATGGCCTTGGTTTGTGCATCTTACTCTTGCCCAATTTTAAGAAATGAAGCCTTTTCTGCAAACAAACTGAATGCTCAACTTGACGAACAGGTGAGATTATTTTTAAATGATTCAAAACGAAATCAAATCAATTCCAATGTTTCTACCATTTCAATGATCTTTAAATGGTATGCTTCAGATTTCAAAACGTATGGTGGAGTTAAATCTTTTATTAATTTATATACTTCAAATAAATTAACTCGATCTACAAAATTAAATTATATGGAATACAATTGGAATCTTAATGAATAAGAATTTTCAAATAGTGCATTGTCTGGCAAGATTTTGCTCTATCTTGTTTCATCCTATTGCAATGTTGTTCTATGGTTTGATTTTACTTTTATTGGTCAAGCCCTTTTGGTTTGGTGTGCTCAATTCTAAGGATGCTGTAATGTATCTTTTGCTTGTATTTATGTATTCTGTATTTATTCCGGTCATCGGAATTGCTTTGCTCAAACTGGTTGGGTTGCTCAAGTCTTTCCAAATGGAAGAAAAAACAGATAGAATAATCCCAATGCTAATCACAATGATTTTCTATTTTTGGATGTTCATCAACTTAAAAAATCACGCGCAGATTCCTAAAGTTTATATCGCATTTATATTGGGAAGTCTCATAGCTTTGTCTCTTTCTTTTGTTTTGAATCTGTGGATAAAAATTAGTCTTCACATGATAGGAATCAGTGCATTAGGGACTTTGATTTTTATTTTGAGATTTCAATATTGCGACGATGGGCATTGCCCTTTAAAATGGTTTGACGGAAGTTTGTCCACATTGAGTCTTAATTCACTCATTATACTTTCTTTCCTATTATGGGGCATCGTTGGGAGTAGCCGGCTCATTTTGGAGGCGCATCAAACAGAAGAGATTGTTTTGGGTAGTTTTATAGGTATTTTTTCAATTGGACTTGGATTTTCTTACATTTTTTAAATTCTATCTTATTTAATTCCAATAAGCCTCTTATCTTTGCGCCGTCAATTGACATTATAGTTCTTTCTATTTATTTGATAAATCCTTATTATTTAAGGAATTATGTAGGTCCCATAGCTCAGCCGGTTAGAGCATCTGACTCATAATCAGAGGGTCCCTGGTTCGAGCCCAGGTGGGACCACTTCTTTTCACACCGATAGTTTCCTTTTTCTTTATTCGTACTTCCTTTTTTTTAGTTCTACCTCGAAATCTAGTTTTACACCTGTTTTTTAATTGTGTATAAAATCATTAATCCTGGTAGAAAGTAAAGAGGTATATCTAGGGAAGTTCTACAGGATAAGGCCAAAAGTCTAAATCAAATTCCCCAATCGTGAGTTGAGCTGTAACAAAGTTTTTGCAAAATGGTCGTGTAATATTTCAATTCAAGTTATTTCATTTTCATTCAAAAAAAATTTGCTAAATCATTGAGCGTTATGTATATTTGATCAATTTCTTATATTATTCCTATTTATAATGATTAGCACAATTTTGTTTGATTTTGGCAATGTCCTTTTGGAATTGGATGAACAAAAAACTATGGATGCTTTTACTAAGATTTTAGACCCCAAACTCAGCACTGATCTTAATGAAATGGCCTTTTATCCTTTTGAAAAGGGAGAAATTTCTGAAGAGGCTTTTTTCAATCGACTACAAAGAAGATCTAAAGTTGTTTTGCAGGGAGATGTTTACATTGAGGCTTGGAACTCCATGTTGGGTTCCTTTCCTCTGCATAGAATTTCCATGCTTCGAAATTACAGAAAAAAATTTGCGTTGGGATTATTAAGCAATACAAATATCACACACCTAAGGTTTGTTGACCGAAAAATAAAAGAAGAACATGGAGGTTTGGATTTTAGAAGTTTATTTGATTATTGCTTCTTATCTCATGAGATCAATTTGAGAAAACCGGAGGCAGATGTCTATCACTATGTTTTATCTCAAATGAATATTAACCCTGAGAATTGTTTATTTATTGATGATAAATCAGAAAATATTTTAGCAGCCAATCGGCTAGGATTTAAAACTTACTTACATGATCCTCATACAGAAATATTTGATCTTCTTCCACAATTGATTTTGTCCAATGGCTAAAATTTATTCCACCAAAGATACCATTTACGAGAAGCTAAAAAAATATTGCGCTTATCAAGAAAGGAGTCAAAAAGAAGTTGAGCAAAAAATCTTTAGTCTTACAAAAGACAAAGAAATGGCCGATGAAATCATTTTATCTTTAATCCATGAAAATTTTTTGAAAGAAGAAAGATACGCTCTGGCTTATGCCCGTGGAAAATTCAGGATAAATGGCTGGGGAAAACAAAAGATCAAGCAAGGGTTAAAGCTAAATGCAATATCCGACCATTTAATTTCTAAAGCCCTTTTAGAAATTGATGAAGAAGAATACAGATCCAAAATTAAATACTATTACAATGCTAAATTAAATTCACTCAACCAACTGGCTGCTGCTGAACAAAAAAGAAAAGCTATTCAATTCCTTTTACAAAAAGGGTTTGAATACAATGACATTGTAGAGACAATTCAAAGCGAAGATCTTTGAATTACTCAAAATCTGTTATTAGAATGTAGGACTGCCTTAAAAAATATTGATGTACACTCACTGTGATTATTGATTTTCAAAAAATTGAGATCCACATAAGTTTTATAATTCTGAGTTTAGATCTCGGAACTGCCTAGTAATTTTGTACAAAAGTTTCCCGAAAAATTGAGATCAGGAGCTAAGTTTTCTCAATTGTTAATTATCTTTACAATCTATTCGAGGTTTTAGTTATTGTCAAAGTATTGCTTAATCTTATCCTTTATGAAATTCTATATCATAATATTATTCACCATTATCTTTGGATTACAACTGATGTCACAAAATCTAGTCAATGGAATTTTGGATGATATCTCTGAGCTCTCAACTCGGAAAACAATTCAAATTCCTATGAAAGACGGGACCTTGTTAGAAACTGACATTTACCTTCCTATAAGTTCAGACAGCCTTGTAGTAGAAATGACTATGCTTGGTCAAAAAATTCGCGTTCCTCTTTATAATATCGGAACTCAGCTTGTAAGATATCCTTGGCTTATAAACTCAGCAGGGGACACAATACAGAATCCTAACCCTTTCGAACTTCCATTGGTCTTTACTAGAACTCCATATGGTAAAGAAGGCGAAGGAACAGGTCCATTATTTAATTTACTGGGATACAATTATGCTTTGCAAGATATGCGAGGGAGGTACAATTCGCAAGGATTATACTTACCAATGTTTTCTGATGGTTGGGATAAATCCAAGTATCATCCTTCAATTAGTCATGTACTTGATATTGTACCCGCTTCGGATTCTCGTTCGGCCAATCACCATGAAGATGGCTGGGAATCCTATCGATACCTATTGACCAATGCAACCAGAGATTATGATATCAATGAAGACGGAGTAATAGATCATTCCGGACCCATCTGTAATGGCAGCATGGGTATGTTTGGTGCATCCGCTTTAGGAAATACTCAATATCAGCTTGCTTCTGCTCATAAAATAAATAGTGACGGGCCCGGATTAAAATGCTTACTACCTATAGTGGCTACAAACGAACATTATCTTTCTACGGGATTCAATAACGGTGTATTTAGAGAAGGCTTGGTTTATGGATGGGTATCCGGACAATTAAAAGACCTAAATACAGATCTCCCTTCCCTCCAAGCTGATAGCAGTATATTCAATACAATTCATACCCCGAGAGATTATAACTTACCCGATCTGAGTACTGTGATCAATAAAGGAGTGGATCATTTTACTTCAATCAAATACAATCAACAGATAACTTCTGCTTATCCAAATTCAATAAATCGCTGTGATATGGATGCTTCTTTTGCTCCTGTGGACGCCCGGGGTGAAGCAGATCCTACCGGAAGTTTTTCTCGGTATTCAAACCTCAACGTTCCGATATACAATATTACCGGCTGGTGGGATATTTTTGTCAATGGCCAATTGTTGACCAGAAAATATACTAAAGCTAATTGTGATTCTAAATCAAAGCCATATCAAAAAATAATAATAGGTCCGTGGGCACATCAAACTATTGGATCAACCACTACAGGGGATGCAATTTATCCAAACAATGTAACCGGAATTTTAGGACTGGATTTCAAAGAAGTTAATTTTAATAAAATTGATCTTAGCGGTATTGCAAAATCAGAAGCTTTGGCTTGGTATCGCTCCACCTTAAACTATAATGATTATAAAAAAATAGCTGAACCGATTTATAGAATTCCGGAAGCAAAACAATTCATTTCTGTCGGATCCATTGGTGTAGCTAGAATTCCAATTCAAGCCGTTGATTTAAGCTTGGAAGAACTACTCAATTTTTTGGGAGGAAAATCCGGAATTAAAAATGTAAAAATCGAATTTAAATTAGCCGGACAAACAAATTTTCAAATCATCAATTATGACATTCCTCCCTTGCAACAGCCTATACTTCCCTTTGAAGGCAACGCACTCACCAAAGCTGTAGCAAAAGATTTTTCCAAGTCCAAAGATTACAAATTTTATGTTGTAGGCCCAACTCAAGAAAGTGAAAATAATAATGTTGGGAATTATTGGTTCGAGTCTGATGAGTTTCCACCAATGCAAGGCATCACTTACGAAAAATTATTTATTACAGAAAAAGGAAAGCTTAGCGAGCAGTCTCCTAAACAGACTTTTAATCAAACCTATTCTCATATCCCCGACAATCCTGCTTTTGGATTGGGTGGAAATAATATGTTGGAGCGAACTCCTGATGACTTCAGAAACTCTCAGGGTCAAATTAATTTGGCCTCTCCTACATTGAGAGCTTATGAACTTGACCATCCCGGAGTCATACAGTTTACTACAGGTGTTTTTTTGGATACGTTCTGTTTTATTGGAGTGCCAAGAGCTAGTTTATATGCAAGTTCAATGCCTCAATCCGGCGTTGTTGGTGAGCCTACCAGTACCGATTTTTTTGTAAGACTTATAGACGTTTGTCCTGATGGAAGAGAATTGTTTATATGTGAAGGAGCTGTCAACGCAAGAGCAAAAGAATACGCAAGACACATTTATCTACATCATCAAGAGGATATTAATATTCCTTTTAGTAATATAGAGGCCGGCAAAATTGAAAAATTTGAATTTGAATTACTTCCTATTGCCTATACCATGGGAAGAGGACATCAACTAAAAATTCTAATTCAATCTGCTGTATGGCCAAAATATCAAAGCAACCCAAACTTGCCCCTAGAGGATGGAGATTTTTTTAGAAGAAGATTGTTTGATGCAACAAGCTATCGCTTTCAAGGAAAAGAAATGACTGCTCGAACAGCTAATAATACAATTTACAGCAGCCCATCTCTGCCTAGTTTTATCGAACTTCCTGTTTATAATTCAAAGCTGGTTTTGGCTGTAGAAGACAATAAACAAAAAAATCCCATTCAAGAGATCGCGGTTTATCCTAACCCAACTTCAGATTGGCTGCATATCACCGATCATTCTCATCAAAGTACTTTTGTTGAACTCGTAAATACGGATGGCAAAACAATTTCAGCTCAAAAAATATCCGGAAACTTAAGCTTGGATGTAAGGTCATTGGCTTCCGGAACCTATATTGTTCATTGTTATAATTCGTCCGGGGCTGTTATTTTAAATCAAAGAGTGATTATTTCGCATTAAATCATTTGTTGAGTAAAATCTCATTTTGTATGTTGACACATGAGTTAGCGAGTATTAAGGAATTTTGCAATCAATACTTTGATAAAATTTATGTATTAACTATACCCAAAGCAAAGGATAGGCAAGAGGAAGTAAAGGAAGAGCTTATTGGGTTTGACTACGAATTTTTTTTTGGTATAGATAAGAAAGAGTTAAATGTAAACGATCCATCTATTTATGATGAGCAAAAAGCAATCCAATATTCCAGGCATAATTACGCCATGAGCAGCGGACAAGTTGCTTGTTCCTTAGGGCATAGAAAAATTTATGAAGATGCTGTTCAAAACCAATATAAAAGAATACTTATTTTTGAAGATGATGTGAGAATCCGAAAAGAAAATATTGTGCAGTTAATTTCGTTTTTCCAAGAGATACCTGAGAATTGGGAGATCGTACTTTTAGATTATGAACGAAATGAAAAAACTACAATTTATACCAAAGCCAAGCAGTTATTTTATCATTTTCAAAAATGCTATGGTGGAATGAAATTCTCTCATAAAATGATCAACAACATCTACCCTAAGCCCTTTGGAAAATACAGTTTAAAAGCAGGCTATCATTATTTTGCAAATGCTTATGCATTGCAAGGAAACGCACTTAAATCATTAATCCAACTTAACACTCCAGTTGTATTTCCTGCAGATCATGTTATCCCTTGGTATATATGTGAGTTGCAAGCCAATGCCTATATTCCTAAACAAAAATTTTTCTTTCAAACTTCTGCAACCAACAACTATAAAAATTCAATGATCTTTACACAAGAGTAAACTCAATATAAACAGTTGCTTAATTCAGAGTACCGGAATAATAAAATCCATTTTCAAAAACCATCGTATCCGGTAAGCTTTGATCTTTGGTATTATCTTTTACTTTTTTAAACGCAATTTTAAATCTTCCTTTTAGAAATTCATCATCTGTCATTTCTAATACTTGAATAAAATTGCCGACTTCATCATACTTACTGTCCAGATAATATACTCCTTGTATATTACAACTCACTCCATTATAGACCAAAAAAATTGCACTATACTTTGACTGCTTGGCCATATGTTGCAAAGGGTAGATGCCGGGCTCTATTGGAATACTTCCAATTATAATTGCACCCGTTATCCTCTTTTTGCTGTCAATGAGATGAAAGCCTAAATTGCAAGTAGTGGGCGTTACAAAATTTGTAACTCTAGACTCAAACCTCACCAGCTGTTCGTTTACATTCGCATAAGCATAACCATTATAGTTGAATTCAAGTCCCTGAAACTCTCTTATCAAGAAATCATGAAAACACATTGAATCCGGTGTAGCAAAAGCTAAATCATAAACTCTGTCAAAGTCTCTTTTTGGTTTGGTGTCAAGAGCCTTTTGCGCTTCTATGGTATGGAAACACAAAAGGCCTGTGAAAATTATATATAAAATCCTCATTATTTATTTATTACGATCTTAAAGCTTGTCGCATGTTCTTCTTTTCCAACTTTGACCAAATAAATTCCACTCACAAGCGCACTTACGTTTAATGCTTGTTTGTGATCTGTCTTTCCTTTCATTATTATTGAAGACCCATTTAAAGCATAAATTTCATATTGAATATTTCTTTCAAGATTGTCCGATTTTGATTCAATGGACAGTTCTTCTGTTTTCTCGTTATAGCTTACTGTGTAGTTGTCCTCTACATTGGTTGACAGATTGCTCGGAGTGATACACTCCGGTGACAAAGAAGTAAAAGAGGAAGTGAAATACAAATTCTTATTTACTGTCATTCTTATGGCATCATAAGGTCCCGGAACCCATGGAAAAGTACAGGTTGAGCTTGTTGAATAAGGACATACTACCGTATAATTTACTCCATCTTTACTGTATTCAAATTGGTAGAGGTTGAGATTCGGTTCAAAACATGAAGGGTCATTATCGACAAACCCCTTTCCTTCTACGGTGATTGTTGTTGGAGTACATAGATTGTCATAATGAGCGTTCACGTAATAAGTGCAATTGGAATTTGGTAAAAATTCTGCGGCTACACAACCGTACTTATTCATATTACACACATTAAATTTATTCGATTCTCCTGTCTTTAAATTTTCAACTTTAACTTGCGGATTTGAGTAATTCATTATCCGAGGCAACCTTTGATTGTCCAAAAGAGTTGCTGCATAATACCGCTCCTGGATAAAGTCTTTTGACAGTCCCGGAGGTGCATCAAAATCATCAGGATGCCTTCCATTAAGCATATGTCCAAATTCATGGGCAGGCGTAAATCTATTTCCTAGTATTTTAGATGGAACTACCATCGATGTAATCTCAACTTGCGGCATAATCCCTTTTGCAGGCAACGGAGCAACTCCATTGGCTCCTTCCAAATTTCCTTCACAACAGATACCAAAAATCAAATCTGCCTGATACTGGCTCCGTAAACGAAACAACTCTCTATCCGGAATAACTCCACCGGCATGCATATTATACCTATCCATTATATAGGCTATACTATTATAACTTTGAGTGTATTTTATTTCACTTGCATACGCTACACCTGCAAGAATCGCTCTGTGCGGACATCTTGATCTAATCATGGCTGTATTAATTTGCATTATAATTAATCTGCCAAATGAACCCCAATTGCGAATAGGTTCTGATCCACATGGGGCAACCAAAATACGAATATTACATCCTCTGTAAGTCACTCGCTCACATTCAGTCTTATTGGGATCATGATCGTCCGATTCTATGAACTTGGGATCATAATCATAATTAAACTCACCATCTGAAGTAGAGGCGCACTCATGATCTCCCGGAGTTTCATTGGTTTGAATCAATATATGATTTCCTTCTCCAATGGGTAATAAATAATACGCATCATTTTGGTGTACCAAAATCATATAAATATTTTCTTGGTCAACCTCTATATTAACAAATTCATGACTTGACGAACCATTGCCCTGCGGAACCTCCCCGTAATATCTATACGTTTGAGGGCCCTCATACTCCAGCTCTTTTTTGGTAAATGTAAGTGGAGTTTCCAAAGTCGGAAGATTTATACTTAAGCTAAGGCTTGAAATCTGTTGAGCAAAATTGGCAGAATCGAATCTTACAAATTGATAAGACAATGTTTGCGGAAGTTGAGTAACAAAGTCTACTGTACTCTGATTTTCTGCACTCAAATTGGTTGGAGCCTGAATTTGGATGATTATTTGGGCATGAAGTAATTGAACGCTTAACCAAAAGCCGATTGATAAAATTACATTTTTCATAGTTTTCAATTTTTAGATTACAAAATTAATGTATTATCAGAATTTAATACTAATTATTTTCATTTTTTTGAAATTTTTTATCGCAATTTAACCAATATTAAATATTTAATAAGTATTTTTTATTAATTAATAATATTTTATATAATTAATTTAGTTTTATACAAAAAAAATATTTGTTTTTCTGTTTGTAACCCATAGATTTCCTTTTGTCATCATCTTCTATGGTCATCCTTATTCAGTTTAATGAATCCAAATTTTTCCGGCTAAAGCCATTCATTTATTGTCAAAAATCTCTTTGGTTTTAGTCTCTTATAAAACTTGTAAATGAGTATTCAATTTTAAAGCCTGAATGAACACACTCTGAGCATCTATGAATTGGTTAAAGTGAACGCTGATAGTCGGCTCTTGCATTGATTTCTCTTCGGTTTTTGTCCTTGTTAAGCCTAATTGATTACCTTTGTGAGATCAATGAGCGATCAAATCAAACATGAATGTGGTTTAGCCTTTGTGAGGTTATTAAAACCTCTAGCTTTTTATGAAGAAAAGTATGGCAGTTCGTTCTACGGCCTTCAAAAACTTCAGCTTCTTCTCCAAAAACAAAGAAATAGAGGTCAGGATGGTGCAGGTCTTGCAACGATCAAACTGGATGTCTCCCCAGGCAACAAATACATTTCGCGAAGAAGAAGCAATGCTCCAAATTATCTACAGGCATTGTTTGAAGGCGTTTTTTCACATTTCAAAGATCTTACGGATGAACAAACTCATGACCCTGGATGGCTTAAAGCCAACAAGCCTTTTATGGGCGAGCTGCTTTTAGGTCATTTGAGATACGGCACTCATGGAGACAACAGCATTGAGACTGTGCATCCTTTTATAAGAGAAAATAATTGGATTTCAAGAAATTTGGTCATAGCCGGCAACTTTAATCTGACCAACATCGAAGAACTTTTTGATAAACTGGTTTCTCTTGGTCAATATCCCAAAGTAAAATCTGACACTGTCACAGTCCTCGAAAAAATAGGCCATTTTTTGGATGAAGAAGTCCAACAACTGTTTAATTGGTTCAAGCCGGAAGGTCATAATCCTCAAAGCATCAATCCCTTGATTTTTGCCAATTTGGATGTGAATTCTGTGCTCAAAAAAGCGGCCAAAAAATTTGATGGAGGATATGTCATGGCCGGAATGATTGGTCATGGCGATGCATTCATCCTCCGAGACCCATTGGGTATTCGTCCGGCATTCTATTATCAAGACGAAGAAATAGTAGCAATGGCTTCAGAGAGGCCGGCATTAATGACGGCGCTTCAAAAACCCTTTGGCAGTATTAAAGAGCTTGGGCCGGGAAACGCTCTAATTGTCAAAAAAGATGGAACTGTACAAGAAGAAAACTGCCTTGAGCCTGTTTCTCCAAAGAAATGCACGTTCGAAAGAATTTATTTCTCTCGAGGCAATGACAGAGATATCTATCAAGAAAGAAAAAATCTAGGTAAAGAAATTGTTCCCCTTATCTTGGCTAAAGTAGAATACGATCTTGAACACACTGTATTTTCTTATATTCCTAATACCTCAGAGACCGCCTTTTTTGGTCTGAGCGAAGCATTGCATGATTACCTCAATGTCCACAAAGCTCAGCGAATAATTTCCGAAAAAATTACTGATCCCGATAAGGTCAAGTCTATTCTGGATCAAAAACCTCGCATTGAAAAATTGGTCGTGAAAGATGATAAAATGAGAACTTTTATTGCCAACGATGCTATAAGAGGTGGACTGGTTTCTCATGTTTATGATGTCACTTACGGCTTAGTCAAAAACAATGTAGATACTCTGGTGGTGTTGGATGACAGTATAGTTAGAGGAACTACATTGCGGGATAGCATAATCAGAATATTGTGCACCCTTCATCCAAAAAAAATTATCGTCGCATCTTCTGCTCCTCAGATTCGTTATCCTGATTGCTATGGAATTGATATGTCGCAGATAAGCAAATTCGTTGCATTCAAAGCCTTATTAAATATACTGGAGCAACAGAACTTAGAATACAAACTTGAGGAAACATACGAAAAATGTTTGGCCATCTTAAAATTGCCTGAACATAAAATGACCAATGGGCTCAAACCATTATACGATTTGTTTACAGAAGAGGAGATCTCTGCCGAAATTAGTCGTATGATGACTCCCAAGGATCATAATATCCCTGTAGAAATTGTATTTCAATCTTTAAAAGGCTTGCACAAATCTTGCCCGAACCATCATGGCGACTGGTATTTCTCAGGAGACTACCCCACACCGGGAGGTTACAAAGTAGTAAACACTGCTTTTATTAACTTTATGGAGAAAAAAGATGTTAGAGCGTACTAAAAATTTAGCTCTTTAGCTCCGGACTAGCCTCTCAATTTATGCTTAATTTGGTCTGCAAGACCCGGAGACACCGGAGGTCTATGTACATTTTGCTTTAGCTTTTCTCGAATCTGCTTTTCTCTATTAAATTCATTCATGCTTGATGGACAAGAATGGATTTGAGACATTAATTCCTTTTGATCGTCGTCGTTCAATTCCTTATCAAAAAATCGACACACTTGGGATTTTAATTCTTCTGTAGAAAAACGATTCATAAACAATTTTAACTAATGATATAATTTAAGTTTAATTCATCTCAGATTTCATTTTCTTCTTCATTCTGTTTTTCACCACCACGATAATCTTTGAATCCCAAAGACTCGGCATAATGTTTCAGCTTTTCTTTGAGCATATTTCTTGCTCTGAATATTCGAGATCTCACAGTACCCACCGGAACCTCAATGATTTTGGCTATTTCTTCGTAACTAAAACCTTCTATATCACACAGAAGAATGATGGTGCGGAATTCCTCAGGCATACTGCCCAAAGCCGTTGTAACTTCGTCGCCCAACATATTGTCAAACATGTCCTCCCGAAGATCAACATATCCTGCTACAGAAGAGCTTTCTTCTGTGTCTTGCATAATAATAGACTCCTCATAATCCACCTGAATAGGACGCTTGGAGCGCTTCCTATATTGGTTGATGTATGCATTCTTCAATATCTTAAACAACCAAGCCTTAGAATTAGTTCCCTCTTCAAACTTATCCATGAATTTGTAGGCCTTCATATAAGTTTCCTGGACCAAATCTGCTGCGTCCTCTTCATCATAAGTAAGGTGATAGGCAAAGGTATTGAGTGCCTCCAAATGGGGTAAGAACTCCTCCTCAAATTGCTGGTGGAGCTTGGATTTTCGTTGATCCGATTTTTTATTTTTTTCTGCCATACGTATTCCAAATTCAGGAAACCAATAGAGCCTTCATCAATAAATTTATTTTGGCTGTGCCCCCTCCAAAGTCGGGGTCGGAGTCTTACGGGGTTCCGTCACGCCTCACTTTGCTCTGCGTGACCAAGCCCTCCAGCCTCCTCA
>DEQQ01000053.1 GCA_002360455.1 Saprospiraceae bacterium UBA3362 | reverse complement strand
ATCCACTCCAACTGAATCTTTGGATGACTGTTTACATTTGTTTTTCTATTCTTACTATAATCGTTTAGTACAAGCTTATTAAAGGAGTTATCCAAGTTTTGATCTTTTGAAGTTGACCAGAGGGATTGAATTTTCAAAGCAATTGGATCAATCCAAATCATATCTTTCAACGGATGTAAAGAATCTTGTAATTCTCCATTTTGAGTTGGAGAATAATTAGACTCCGAAGAAATAGCATTATCCGAAATTACTATATCTACCGAATTGTCCGTATAGCTTGGGAACAATTTTGCATTTGGTTCACCATAACTTTGAACAGACTCAGCTTGCTGTTGATTTTTATACTGTAAGTCACTTTGCCGTAAATTTCTTGGTCCTTTGTTTTGCTCATAGGTGTTTTTTAATGGGACATTTTCATGCAAACTTAATTTTGAAGCAAGTTGAGATGAATTTAATTCTTTAGAATTCTCACTATGGAACTTTGTTTGCATTTGAGCCTGTGTTGACTCAACCAACTTTATATCATTTGTATTCCGAACATTATTCAACGAAATTTGAGAGGATTGATCTGAAGATGAACTTTCGGTAATAGAGTTCAATGAATGAGTTTTATTTAAGTCCACAAACCAGGCTACAAATGTACAGCTGCCGATTCCTGCCATTAATAAAAACCATATCAATATTCTCTTTTTCTTTTTTCGTTTATCCTGATTAGCCTCATCCATAATGGTTTTCCCAAGATTATCTCATGATAAATCTTCCGGCAAGGAACTATTATTTCTGTATTCTTCAAAATTAGGTTTAAGATTTTTCATAGGCCAATTCGGAATTAAATAATTTCAATTGAGAAAAATTTGTTTTTAGCCATTTTATAGCTCTAGAAAGTTGTGAGCGTGATGTTTCCGGTGTTATTCCAAGCATTTTAGAAATTTCGTTATGTGAGAATCCATCAATTTCATAAAGTAGAAATACGGTTCTGAATCCTGTGGGCATTTCTTGAAGCATTTCTTCTATATCCAAATGATCAAAACTAATGCTTGGAATCATCTCCTCAGTTATAAAATCAGCTTTAATAAGATCAAGATGCTCAAGATTCAATCTTTTCTTTTCATTCAATAAAAGAATGCATTTTCTTGCAGCAATTTTAGAAACCCAAGCTTTGAAATTTCCTTTTGAAGGGTCAAATAGTTTCAAACTTTTGAAAATTTCAATAAATACCTCTTGCAACACATCCTTTCTTTCTGTGGTATCTTGTATATAATTTTTTATCACACCATATAGATATCCTGCAGTTTGCTCATAAATAGATTTGAATCCGCTTTCGGATCCATTCAACGCTGCTTCGATATATAAATTTATGCTCATGAATTAAAAATTTCCGGCAGATTTAACTCTGCCGGAATACCAAACCTGACATATTAACATTTAGATAATACTTCGAAATTTTCTTGAGAACTGCGAATGATAAATTCTACTCCGGTTCTTACCATTTTTACCGTAACAGGGTACTTAACTCTCCTGAACTCATTGGTCGGATCAAAAATTAAATTGAAAAATTCTAGATCACTGTTAATAGTTTTAGCACTGTCTTGACTATTTTCCAATTGGATAGGATAGGATACTTTATAACATCCTGGAGCTGCTGGATCGGGACTTAGTCCAGCCATTAGAATATAAACCGTACTGTCCAAACTTGGCCCTCCAATCATATCACAAGCCTCAGCCAATGCTTCTAATTCGGCATCAGAATTAGCAATATAGTTTTTACCATCTTGTATATTCTTTAGATTCAAAGGATAAGAAAATCCAACATAGTCACCGGACAATATTGCCCTATTAAATTCATCGGTATTTGCTACTTCTACAATTTTACCATCTTGCTTTAACAATTTTACAGGATAAATCAGTTGATAGCAAGCGATATTATCCAAGGATCCATTCCAGCTGCCATTTCCCGGACAATTAAATCCTTCGCAAGAAACCAATGCATCAATCAATTCTTCCGGATTGTTAACTGTCACCACAGTGCCGTCATCCTTCTTTAATTTCATAGGAAAGACAAAACTATGAAAATCAGAAGCTACAGCTTTAGCAAGTTCATCTGCATTATCAATTTTTTTGGTCTTAGCTTTTGAGTCCTTTATTTCTATTGGGTAAATCAATTCAAAACAGGAATTCGTGTAGTCTATTACATAGGCCGGGAAATCTGTTGATCCCCATCCACCATTTGGAATACAGGCTGCAAAATATTCTGCTAATTCTTCAGGATTATTCGCAGTTTTCTTTTGACCTTTATCATCTTCAACTTGAACAGGATAAAGAAGATCCAAAATAAATAGGCTTGAATCTTGAGACAGTTTTAAGAATAAATTCTGTAAATCATTTTCGTTTTTCATTTCATGAACATTCTGTTTGCTGTCCAATAGTGAAAATGGATACAATATCGTAATGCAATCAAGCTGTAATCCATGAGCAGAACGCTGATTTAGATGACGATTCAATAAGGTATTTTCAACAGATACTTTAGGATCCTTTTCTTTAGTATCTACTATACTCTCTTGTTTATTACAACTGGATAATACCCCAAGAAGGATAACAGTGTAACGGCCCCTAAGAAATTGGACTAAGATTAAAGAAAAAAACTTTAATTTTAGCCATGAAAAATGCAAGAAAGACAGCTGAACAGAAAGAGAAGATCCTATTGGACATAAAGAACCTAGGGGTTCTAGAGGGCTGCCGAAGGCACAATATTAGTGCCCCTACATATTATCAATGGAAGAGACAATACGATTCAGGAGGAATAAATTCCTTGAGGCAACGGAAAGTCGATAAGGCAGAGAACGAACAACTAAAAAAAGATAATGCAATGCTCAAGGAACTGATTGCAGAAAAAGAAATTGTAATAAAGATGCAAGGTGAAAC
>DEQQ01000084.1 GCA_002360455.1 Saprospiraceae bacterium UBA3362 | reverse complement strand
GCAGAAATCCATCGTAGTAATCTAGGATTGGCTGTGTACAATCCTCAAGGGAATAAAATAGCCTATTTTATGATTAATGATAACTATACAAGGCAGTTTCTCTTATGTGATTTTGACAGATGTACCGGGGAGATTTCAAATCCGCAGTATGGACTAGATTCTCTTATTGATGATTTCGGAATAATGTTTTCTGCTTCAGGGAGATTTTTATATCTAGGCACAGGTACAAGCTTATATCAAATGGATATGTTGGATAAGGAGCCTTTTGTCTCAAAGACTCTCATAGATACAATAGATAGATTTCGTTCTGGAAGGTTTGGTTATGCAACTTTAGGGATTATGGCACGTGCACCCAATGGAAAAATTTATATTTGCGCCGGAAGGAACTCAAAGCATCTTGGAGTGATAGAGTACCCGGATAGAAAAGGGAAGGAATGTAAACTGGTACAGCATAAGATAGATCTTGGCATACAAAATGGTTCATTGCCCAATCTTGTAGATCATCACATGGGAAAAGTTACTGGCAGTTTATGTGATTCACTGGATATCATTACAGGAAATAAAGAATTTGGAATTGGAAATATTCAGATGGAGATTTTTCCCAATCCTGCAAATGCTTATTTAGAGATAGAGATTAATACTTCTTTGCCACCAGATCAACTTGTTTTTACATTATATAATTTGGTTGGCAAAGAAGTAGATAAAAAGGTGATCACCCATTGTCCATCTCGATATAAATGGGATACCCATAATCTGGAGAGTGGCATGTATGTGATGCAAGTGATCCAAAACAACAAACTAATAAAAAGCACTAAACTTATCTTAGCTAGATAAGAGTAATTACATTTATTTTTTAATAGTTGTTTTTGTTTCTTCTCATTCTGAAAAGAAAGAAGCTAACAGTTGGTTTTAGTCATTTTATTCTATTGCCGATGACCTAGACAGCAACATTGGTCAAATCACAGTTAATTTCTATCATACGCCAATCATTATTAATAAAATTAGATTTTAAGGCTTAAATTAGGTCTTACAAATGACTCCAACTGTAATGACAATCATGTTTTAATTCCAATGAATTAATTAACAAACAAGAGAGCTACAACAGTCAAATTATATTTCTGTGAGACTCAAATCATGTCGAAACTATTTATCAAAATTTTGGCCAGAATGTAGTCGAATATGGCGACCTATTAATAACTCTATGTCATCATTTAGCTAATGTAAAACAGGAGTTGAATGAGATCAATTTATAAGGTCACCATGGTTCCAAATGAACTTAAGCTAAGATTATTTGTTGGCTGATTAATATTGTTGTTTGCTCATGTCTTCATCCAAGATCCGTATAATTGTTATTTTGGGAGCCCTAACTATCGTTGGGATATTTGTGATGCAGGCTTATTATCTCAAAGCAAACTACAACAAGGAGGAAATCGAGTTCGACAGAAGTGTAAAAATTGCATTGCGAAATGTTGCTGAGATTATTTCTAAGTACAATAAAGTTAAACTTCCTGATAAGAAGGTCATTGTACGAGAATCTTCCAATCTTTATCAGGTCAATGTCAATTCAAATATTGACCAATCGGTTTTGGCAGTTTATCTAGAAACTGAATTTGACAAACAAGGCTTGCAAACTCCATTCGAATATGGAATTTATGATTGTGCCTCCAATGAGTTGATTTATTCTGAATGTTGTTTTAATGAAAAGAAACCGGAAATCAAGAAATCAAAAAAAGTCAAGGTCAAAAAATCAGAAGCCACACATTATTTTGAGGTGAAATTTCCGGAACGAAGTTCGTTTGTTTATCAAGAAATGAGCTCGGTAATTTTATTTTCAGGGTTGCTGTTTTTGGCCAGCGGAATTTTTGCAATTTCTATATTTATTATTTTAAGGCAAAAGCGATATTCGGAGATGATGAAGGATTTTGTCAATAATATGACCCATGAATTCAAAACCCCCATTTCATCTATTAAAATTGCTTCGGATGTCTTGTTGCATCACCCGTCTATAGAAGATGATGCACGATTAACTCAATATACAAAAATTATTAGAGATCAGAATCAAAGACTTAATGATCATGTAGAAAAGATTTTGAATATTGCCAAAATGGAATCTTCCACCTTTGTTCTAAAATTTGAAGAAGTTAATTTTATTGACTATCTCAAAGAGATTACAGACCATTTTGGAGTAAGGGTTCATGAAATGAAAGGGGAGCTGAATGTACACTTTGAACTTGACAAAGCCATTGTTAAGATAGACAAATTTCATATGAATAATGTCATTTCTAATTTATTGGACAATGCTATAAAATACAGCCAAAAACTTCCTCATATTGATCTCAGTTGTCGAGCTAATAAAAATGTTTTGGAGCTCATTATTCAAGATCAGGGTATAGGCATAAAGGCTCAAG
The DNA here is from genome assembly GCA_002360455.1 of Saprospiraceae bacterium UBA3362. Lineage (GTDB taxonomy): Bacteria > Bacteroidota > Bacteroidia > Chitinophagales > Saprospiraceae > Vicinibacter. The sequence continues at coordinate 86,935 of DEQQ01000084.1, read as the reverse complement.
ATGTGGAGAAATTATTTGAAAAATTCTATCGTGTTTCCACAGGTGATGTACACAATGTGAAAGGATTTGGTATAGGCTTATATTATGTAAAGCGCATCTGTGATGCCCATAAAATCCCTGTAGAAATAAGCTCCGAATACGGCAAGGGAACATCTGTAAAACTGGTTTTTCAAGAAGTCAAATTTTAGGCTTGTGAATGCTTCAGCAATAGCTTCGGGGCGGTAAATTTAATTTTTGGACCATTTTTAGTTTCGGGTATTATACCAAAATAGACAGAAGTTGGTATTTCAAAGCTTTTTAGTAGATTTGTGCTGGTATTATTTTGTTTCAATAAAATAGGAATATGGTACGAGCTAAAATTCTGTATGCAGAAGATGATGAAACTCTAAGTTTCATCACTAAGGATCATTTGGATCTACAAGGCTATGAGGTAAGACATAGCGGGGACGGGGCTCAAGCTCTTGAGCTGTTCAATAAAGAGAACTTTGATCTTTGTATTTTGGATGTTATGCTTCCCAATATGGACGGTTTTGCTATTGCTGAAGCCATCAGAAAGAAGAATCAACAGATTCCCATTTTGTTCCTGACGGCCAAATCTATGAAAGAAGACAGGATCCAAGGACTTAAGCTCGGAGGGGATGACTATCTTACAAAACCCTTCAGCATCGAAGAGCTAATACTTAAAATCGAAATATTCCTCAGAAGAAGTAGAGTATTTGAAGTTCCTACCAGTGAGGCAGAAATCATGGTTGGAATCTATAAGTACCTCCCTCATGAATACCAGCTTGTGCTCAATGACCAAACAAGGATCCTCACTCAGAGAGAAAGTGAGCTTTTGGGCTTTCTTCTCAAACATAAGAATAAGGTGATCAAGCGCAGCCTGATTTTGGAGAGCCTTTGGGGAGAAGATGATTATTTTATGGGTAGAAGTTTGGATGTTTTTATCTCAAGATTGCGCAAATATTTAAGTCAGGACTCGAGCATAAAAATTGACAACATCCATGGCATAGGCTTCAAATTTGTTTGCCCATAGGAGAACATGATAAGACTTGCTTTACTGTTTTTTTTCTTATCAAGCTTAAGTTTGGCTGCCCAGTCATCCAATCCGTTTGCTATAAGATCTACGGTGGATTCTGCTGTGACCAAGCTCAAATCGGATTCCGGTAAAATTGTAGTTCAAGGCATAGAGCAAGGTCTTTCTAACCCTTTTGTGCTAAGAAAATCTGAAACAGCATCCACAAACCTTATTCCCAAAGAGCATTGGAGCCTGAAGCTGCCAAGCATTCCTTTGGGCACAACAGACTCAAAACAGGTCAAAAATTTAATATTTTGGACTTTGATGTTTCTCACTTTTTTGCTTGCCGTTGCAATCAATTTGAACCGATCTTTGGTTGCCAATATGTTTAAAACTTATGCCAATGTAAATTATTTAGGATTATTGGTAAGAGAGAGCAAAGACGGCAGCATGACCATTTACTTTATTCTTTACGCCCTTTACTTTTTGGGTTTGAGTGTGTTTTTATATATTTTAGTGAATCAATTTAAAGGTCTTCATCACCCTTATTATTTATTAATTTTTGCCAGCTTTGTATGTCTTATGTATCTTATAAGGCATCTTAGCATTAGACTTATTGGGAGATGCTATGACCTTAGTGTGGAATTTAGTAGATTGAATTTCAGTATAATAATCTTTGGATGTACCATGGCTTTAATCCTGATCCCTATGGATTTTATCATAGCCTTTGTTGAGCCGGATTTGGGCAATAAACTGAGTATGGTCATGGTCATTATATTTATTGCGGCTTATCTGCTTAGGTCGGGGCGAGACATTCTGCTTTCAGTTAATTCATGGAGAAATGCACCTTTTCATTTTTTCTTGTATCTTTGCAGCTGCGAAATAGCTCCTTTACTGCTTTTATTCGTGTTTTTAAAGCGGCAGGGTCAATTTAGCTAAGCAATATAATCTTTTAGATGCCAACAAAGACAAAGAACCCGGCAGCTCCAAAGCCGCAGGCTCCAAAAATTGCTAAAGTAAAAACCGTTTTGGTTTCTCAGCCTAAACCCGAAAGGTCTCCTTATGTGGATATTGAGGCTAAATATGGTCTCACGGTAGATTTTAGGTCATTTATTCAGGTAGAAGGGTATACAGAAAAGGACTTTAGACGTCAACGTATTCGGATAGAAGATTTTCCCTGTGTAGTCTTTACAAGTAAAAATGCCATTGAAAACTTTTTTCGATTGGCCGAAGAAATGAGAGCCAGGATTTCTGAAATGACCAAATATTTTTGTTCTACGGAAGCCGTGGCAAATTATCTGCAAAAATTTATAGTATACCGCAAGCGCAAAGTATTTCACGGAGTAAAATCCATCAGTGAATTATTGCCTTATTTTATCAAACATAGAGAGTCCGGACCTTTTTTGATCCCTTGCGCCGAGACGGGAGGTCAAGATGCAGCTACAGTGCTCAAAGAAGCCAAGGTAAAATATCAAGAAGCCTTGATGTACAGAACCATCAGTGCAGATTTATCTGACTTGAAAGATATCAAATATGATGTACTGTGTTTTTTCTCACAGTTGGATATTAAATCTCTGTATGATAATTTTCCGGATTTCGTACAAGAGAATACGCGTATTGCAACCTTTGGAAAAGCTGCTGCCAAAGCTGTTTTGGACGCTGGATTAAGGTTGGATATCCAAGCTCCAACGCCGGAGTTCCCATCCATGGCAATGGCCTTGGGAGAATATTGTAGAATTGGCAACAAGTAGGTTCATTAAGAACCAAAGAGGAAGTCATCCATGAATGATTTTATTTACAGTCTATCCGAATTTTTATTGACTCAATCCTTACCGGGCGAACAGGCTCATGTACAGGCCTCTCCATTATCTTATAAGTTGAGGTCCAACCCTTCCGATGATGCAAAAAAGGCTGCAGTTCTTCTTCTGCTAATTCCTCAACCTAATGGTAATTACACTATTCCTTTCATTAGCAGAACCTCCAACCCTCAGGATCCACACAGGGGGCAGATTTCTTTGCCCGGAGGCAGGAAAGATGAGAAGGATCCCTATTTAGCTTTCACCGCTTTTAGGGAGGCTGCCGAAGAGATTGGAGTAGATACTACTCAGCTTATGTTGATGGGCAGCTTAAGTTCATTATATATTCCGGTTTCAAAGAATCATGTCTTTCCTTTTGTTGCATTGGCAGAGCAGAATCAAGAATTCAAGCTTCAGCCATCAGAAGTGTCAGATCTTCATTTGTTTTCTCTTGAAAAAATATTACACCCCGAGACCATAGTTACCAAGAAAATCAATACAAGTTATGCTCAAAATATTGAAGTAAATGGATTTCAAATAGATGATTGTTTTATCTGGGGAGCTACGGCAATGATCTTAATGGAATTCAAACAAATATGCCAGTCTATCCTTAACTCCACAAGATAAAATCAAAATAGACAGATGATAGTCTAACTCCCTGCTATTGCTTCACGAGTACTTTGTTTCAAATGCTCTCATCTTCCCTCTAAACATTTGCACTTTCACCTTCTTAATTTCTTGCCTCAATATTTTGGTCGGTTCGGTAATAATTCAATTTGGATCAATAGTCCAATAATTCCCACCATCTTAAAATCAAGTAAAATTAATTTGAGCCACTCAATTCATGTTGAAACAAAAGCTGACCGTCGAGATACCTTGAATTTTCTTTAAGGGAAATTTTCTGTCTATAAATATTTTTCTTCATCTTCGGAATGGGCAATATACTTATATCTTTTTTTATAAACAGACCGTCCCAAAAATCCAATGACTATTCCAAATAAAAAGCCTCCGATATGGGCCCACCAGGCCACTCCGGCAGACTCTTCTCCTACTGTATTGATAGAACCTACACCCGATATCATTTGTTGGACTGCCCAAAATCCCAAAAAAGCAAAGGCCGGAACAGACACTGATGTAAACAAAATAAGAACCAATACCTTGATACGAGATGATGGAAACATTATAAGATAAGCTCCCATTACTGCAGAGATTGCACCACTTGCACCAACCATTGGAATCTCGCTCATAGGGCTGCTGATGATATGAGCCAATGAGGCGAACAAACCTCCAAATAAATAAAGTAAAGTAAAATTTATTGTGCCTATTACTGCCTCAATATTATCTGCAAAAACCCACAGGAATAGCATATTCCCTATCAGATGCATCCATCCTCCGTGCAAAAACATGCAAGTAAATAAAGAAGCTAAATTTTCTCCATGTACGATTTGCTCCGGAATGGCACCATAGTACATCAAAAAAGATTCTGAACTCTCTACCGGAAGACTGATTTCATAGAAGAAAACCAGACAGTTGATAAGTATTAAACTGTAAGCAAACAGAGGTTTACTTCCTCCCTTTATTTGATCATCTCCAATGGGAAAAAACATATCTATTCGTTATCTAAGAACGGTTATGTCTCCTCTGTAAGTGACCACAAAGCCATCTTTGAATTTTACTTCGGCAACGTAAACATAGACTCCCGGATTAACTTTACTTCCCTTGAAATCTCCTTTCCACACGTTCACTTCTCCCGATCTGATATCAGGGTTATTGACAGAGTAAAGCAATTCACCCCAACGATCGAATATAGAAACAAAGTTTACTTGGGCAACGCCCGGACCTGCATTGATCGTAAAGTAATCATTGATTCCGTCATCGTTTGGAGACATAGCATTTGGCACATAAAATTGTCTTTTGCTCTCTACAATAACTTGGACGGCATCTGTTGCAAGACATCCGTTTTCGTCAATTACGGTAAGAACATAGGTTGTTGTTTTAGCCGGATCTACATAAGAGCTGGTATTGGCTGGATCTTTTACATTATTTATAGGCGTCCAAATAATAGTATCCAAAATTGAGGAGGAATTTACTCTTCCATCCAATCTGACACTATCGCCCAACTGAATAATCTCCTGATCCCTCACAAAGTTGACTCTTAGGTTATTTAATGGATCCGGAATAACAATGGTGGTATCGGTGAAACAATTGTTTTCATCATAGATTTTTATTTTATAAACACCGGGGAATAAGGGAACTTGTTCTCCGATTAAGTTTGGAGCGCCATCATTAATAGTAAATCTATAATTAACTCCTGTACCCCCTCTTGCCATCAATACTGAAAAATCAATTTGATCGCCGTCGCACTTCGGTGTGTCTATTGCCGTACTTGTTCCAACTATTTTGCTTGGCTGATTGATAGTATAGCTTATTTCTCCGGTACAATTTTTGGAATCAGAAACGATGAGACGGTAAGTACCTGCAGATAAATTGGTCAAAATAGAATCTTGTCCTACATTGGGAATCCAACTGAATCTTCCGGGACCGCCATTGCCTCCATTCCATGAGCTTACAATTTTGCCATCTTTCATCCCAAAACAGCTTATATCAGAAGAAGATGCAGAAATAATATTCACTTTGACAGAATCCGGTTGTCTTACCCTTACGGAATCAAAATGGAGACATTTTTTGGAATCAATAATATTACAGTAATACCAACCATCACCAACATTGGATAATGTAGGCCCTGTCATAGAATTAGTCCAATTGTATTGATAGGGAGAAGTCCCTCCTTTGGCCAATAATGTAATAGAACCATTAGTAAAACCGTAGCAAGTTGGTGGATTGATTCGTAAAAGTGGAGTATCAATAGAAATGGGAATTGGTCCTTTGAGATCAAAATCCAAAGTGTCATTGCAAATCCCGTTGGTAACGATAACTCTATTTATTCCTTCGCATAACATTGTCGCTGTATCCTGTCGCATGAGCGATTGCTCACCGCTTGACCATAGGATGGTATATGAAGTGTCAATGCCGGATGCTAATACTATAGCCTGACCATCACAAACAGTTTGATTGGTGCAGCTGGGTGTGGTAGTGCTCAACAAATTAATCTGCGTGTGAGGTGGTTCTGTCAAAATAAAAGTATCCAGAGCCGGTGGGCAGGTACCTATATCACTTACAGCCACAATATATCTACCGGCTCCTATATTAGCATTGATTTGCTGAGAAACTCCATTGTCCCAAGCATATCTATAGTTAGTTCCTCCTTTAGGAAAAACAATGATAAATCCATCTTTTCTGCCGGGACATGATGGATTTTTAATTACAAATGAATCTATAATGATCCCTTGTGACAGAGCTTTGATCAAAGTGCTTGCAGTATCTTGACATCCGTTGACATCTGTGATGGTAACCTGATAATTTCCAACTCCCAAATTGCATATTCGTGCAGAATTTCCGGGAATATTCCAATTGAACTGATTGACTGCGGAGCTGCCCGGAGTAAACAATACCTCTACACATCCTGATTTGTCAGAAGGGCAACTTACATCTTGGTTGTTAAATCCTGTTATTTGAGGAGCGACCGGTTTGCTTACATTGAAACTTTGGCTTATGGTACATCCATGAGCATCTGTAATAGTCACTGTATAGACGCCTTGTGAAAGATTATTAATTTGATTGGCCATTGAACTGTTATTCCACAGATAACTATAGCCTGGAGTTCCATCCACAGCTCGAACATTGATAAAAGCATCTGCTCCCGGATTGCAAGACTCGGTGGTATCAATAGCATTGACTAAGAGATCAAGTTTTTGTGGTTCAAAAATATCTATGGTATCAATAAGTTTACAGTTTAAAGCATCCGTCACTTCCAATCTGTAGGATCCTGCAGGTAAATTGGGACTAATAAAATCTGTTGGATTTGTAGTTCCTCCTGCGATGGGAGTATTTGTCAAATGATTAAACAGTTGATAGGTCAGAGGTAGATTTAAGCTTGTAGCAGAATAGATAAAAGCATGAAAACTGCCGTCATTTCCTCCCTTACAATTGACACTGTCTATGATCACGGAATCCAAAAACTTACCTGAATTGAGAATTTCAAAAAATTGAATTCTTCTGCAACCGCGACTGTCTTCTATGATGACAAACTGTTTTCCGCCCAATCCATCGTTAATACAACTATCGGCCATTACACAGTTGTCTCCCACATTTTGAGACCAAAAGAAATTATACTTGTTGCCCGGAAAAGGATTTCCTCCTGTTGCTTTTATGGTGATTTGCCCATCATTGCCGGTACAGCTTTCAAGTTTATCAATGTTGAGATTGGCCACAATTGAATCTAAAACAAACTTAAAGTCCTTGGTTGCAGTGCAGCCTAAGCTATCGGTAATGCAAACTGTATATGTACCAATTCCTAAATCTTTTATATAAGTTTCACCATAAATTCCTACAGGTTTCCATGCAACAAGAAGAGGAGGAACACCTCCTGAGGCTGTAATGCCTATTCTTCCATCTTGGGTATTCCAACATTTGGGGGCTCTGGTTTGTCTAAACGGATTTATGTCATCTCCTATTACAATGCTTGGACTTGATGCAATTAAAATATTGAGAAGAGTATCTCTCATATTGGCATCGGTAACTTTAACTTGATAGTTACCTGCCGGCAAATTATTGAAAATAACACAGTCGCCTCCTTTTTGAATCACATCAGATTTGGCAGGGTTAATAAGATCAACAAGATAAGGTGCTTTTCCTCCCCAAGCTTTTATTGTGATCGAACCTGTATTTCCTGAGCAGCTGCTGCTCAGAACGCATAGATCTGTAGGAACTTGAATTTTGACTAAGTCTGCTAAGTTTCGATCAATTAAACAATGCACACTGTCAACCCCATTGGTCGTCTTATAGGTTTCAATAACTGATGGAATATTGCCTATGGTTACATTTGAGCAATCACCGGGTGCTCCTATGAGTTTAAAACAGATTTCAAACATTATGACTCCATCTTGTAAACTTACTCCCGTAATATTAGGGTCTGACCAAGTAAATCTTATTGCTCTGCGTATAGTATCTATATTAATATTGGAATTATTTAAGCCTACTACGTTTTGATTAATATTGGTGACTTGAGTTGGTTTCAAAACAGTGGGATCATAGTTAATGGAAAATTGCAAAGATGTAATGCTATCAAAATTGTAAAATTTTACAGCCAAGCAAATCTCATCTCCTTTGTTTCCATTTACTGCTTGAATATCGACTTCCAGACAATCCTGGTTTTGAGAATATCCCAAAACAAAAGTCAACATTGCAAAGAATAATAATGCAGCACGTTTCAATACCATAATCTAAAATTGTTTTCTCTGTTCTTTAGCTTGATCAAAGCTAGAACATGCAAAGATATATAAAAATTTTTTAATATGAACAGAGTAACCGGGAGTATTAACAACGTAAAAGGACATGAATTATTATCAATAAATCTGTCCTTTTTAAGTTTTAATCTATTTCAAACGGTCTAATCAAAAAATAGTTCTATTGGGTTTTTAATATCTGGATTTTTATTGCAGCTTAATTTCTGTTGATGAATATGAAATATTTGGGGATTCAATCCCATGGGCTAAATTTTAGTTGGTAAGATCGAAAGTGAGCAATAGATTTTTGCATGAGGGATTTGGAGGGCGGCGAAGCCGGTCCGATTAGGACGGAACGAAGTGAACCCCGGAATAGCCCGACCGGGACAGAGTCCCGGGCATGCCCTTAAGAATAATTTTATTTTTTTTGAGTCCTGTCGTTCACATTGCCTTGATAATAGATTTTTTGAATCCAAGAATCCGACATCGAATAGGGGATGAAAGCCAGGTCCCGATGGGCCTGTAAAATGATAAAACTAGCCCATTTGCCGGGGCACAAACTGCCGTATTGGTCTTCCAATTCCAGGCTATAAGCAGCATTGACAGTGGTGGCCGAGAGTACTTGCTCCGGTGTAAGGCGCATAGCGATGCAAGCTAAAGAAAATAAAAACGGCATACTTCCACTATGGGCAGTCCCGGGATTGAAATCGGTAGCAAGGGCAATACCGCATTGATTATCAATAAGTTGCTTAGCAGGTCCTTGATGCTGATTCATAAAAAAAGCAGCAATGGGAAGCAGGATGGGAATCGTGTTTGATTGAGCAAGAGTTTGGATCTCGGTCTCGTTCAGAACTTCAAGATGATCCACACTAAGCGCCTTGTGACGGAGTGCCAGCTCTATTCCTCCGCAATGGGTGAACTGATTGGAATGGATGCGTGCCTTGAGCCCATATTGAGAGGCTTTAGATAGGATTAAATCGGTTTCTTCGAGGCTAAAAAATCCTTTCTCACAAAAAACATCGCAATAATCTGCCAGCTTTTCTTGTGCAATGACAGGAAGCATCTCATCTGTAATGATGCGGATGTAGTCTTCTCGACGATCTCTGTATTGTAGAGGGATTGCATGAGCTCCCAAAAATGTGGAGCGTATTGCTCCCGGATAATGTTGAGCGAGTTTTTTGTGAATACGAAGTATTTTAAGCTCGGACTCCAGGCTGAGTCCGTAACCTGACTTCATTTCAATCGCTCCTGTCCCTAAGCATGCAAGTTGGTGCAGTTTGTTTGCAGAAAGTTCATAAAGATTTTCTTCTGACATCTGAGAAAGTTTTGCTGCCGAATTTAAGATTCCGCCTCCTTTTGCTGCAATTTCTTGATAGCTTAGACCTTTAATTCGATCTACAAATTCTTCTTCGCGAGTGGCTGCAAAAACCAAATGGGTGTGGGCGTCTACAAAACTTGGGATAATGACATGGTCTTGCAAGTCTTGAACTTGATGAAAAGGTTTTGGGTCAGGGCATTCAGTCATTGGGCCCAGGGATTTGATTTTTCCCTGTTCAATGAGCATAAAGGCGTTTTCTATACAAGGTATATTTTGCATAGCCTCACCTTTGAGCAGTGGAATGTTCTCTTGAGAAGCCATGTACAGCTTTTTTATATTGATCAAAAGTATCTGCTTATCCATCAAACAAAGTTAAATCAGTCCGGCAATGTTCGAGTAGAAAATCTCTAAAGAGGGCTTATGGACAGAACAGCGAAACAAGCTCAAAATCAAAAAAACTAATGCTTTAAAACTTAAAAACACAGAGGCTAGGAAGGTTTTATGAAATAAACATTAACAATAAATTTAATATATAATATTGTTATTAACAATCTATTAAAAGGATAAATGGGATTTTGTAAAAAATCTTCAAACGGACTAAGAAAAAGATTCTATTTTTATCCAAACGAAAAACAAATTAATTAACGTAAACCAAACTAAATATGTCAAATCAGAGCGGCCATCCTAAGGGCCTTTATTTATTGTTTTTTACAGAGATGTGGGAGCGCTTTAGTTACTATGGAATGAGGGCGATTTTGGTGTTGTTCTTGACCAAGCAATTGGCCATGGATAAGGCTTTTTCTTCTGAACTGTATGGTAGTTTTACAGGGCTTGTTTACTTGACGCCCATTATAGGTGGATATATGGCAGACAGATATTGGGGAAATCGCAGATCCATTATCGTCGGAGGATTGCTTATGGCAGCGGGTCAATTTATGCTGTATTTTTCCGGAGAAGGAAACTCTCAGATGTTGATGTATTTGGGTTTGGGATTGTTGGTGTTTGGTAATGGATTTTTTAAACCGAATATCTCTACAATGGTGGGACAATTGTACCCTGAAAATGACAAACGTTTGGATTCGGCCTATACTGTTTTTTATATGGGGATAAACCTGGGTGCATTTATTGCTCCATTGATTTGTGGTTATTTAGGGGAGAATGTGGCGTTCAAATGGGGATTTTTAGCAGCCGGTGTCGGTATGTTAATCAGTACAGCATCATTTCATTATCTAAAAAACAAGTACCTTATATCTCCGGATGGGTATCAAATTGGAGTTGAGCCTAACAAAGCAAGATTGAAATCTGATGAATCTCAAGTTGAGTCCGGATTTGATAACAATCAGTTGATGGTGATTTTATTGGGTACGGCAGTATTGTTTGCCTTGTTTCATTTTTTAATTGGATTTGATGTTTTTGGCTCGTTGATTTTTGCTTTTGCTGTAAGTATTCCTGCAACGATCATATTGGACAAGTCATTAAATTCTACTGAGAAGGACAGGATTTGGGTGATTTTCATAGCAGCATTTTTTGTGATCTTTTTTTGGTCTGCGTTTGAGCAAGCCGGAGCATCACTTACATTTTTTGCCGATGAGCAAACCAACAGAACGATTTTTGGATGGGAGATGCCTGCAAGCTGGTTCAATAGTTTCAATGCCGTTTTTATAGTTGTATTTGCCCCTGTGTTTTCTGCATTGTGGTTGAAGATGGGGGATAAACAGCCTGCTTCGCCCACCAAGCAAGCCATTGGGCTTTTATTATTGGCAGCAGGTTATTTATACATCTCATTTGGAGTAAAGGATGTTGCAGAAGGAACCAAAGTGAGTATCATGTGGCTTACAGGTTTATATTTGATTCATACCTTTGGAGAATTATGTTTATCTCCTATTGGATTATCTATGGTAAATAAATTATCTCCTGCAAGATTGGCTTCGCTGTTGATGGGTGTTTGGTTTTTAGCCAACGCCACTGCTAACAAATTTGCAGGAATGTTGTCTGCATTGTATCCGGAGAAAGGAAAGTCGACCAGCTTCTTAGGATATATGATGAACAACACTTATGATTTCTTTTTGCTTTTTGTAGTGATGTCGGGATTGGCAGGAATTATATTGTTATTACTTTCCAAGTGGATTCAAAAGATGATGCACGGAATAAAATAAATTGTAAATAAAATTAAAGAAAAGCCGATTATAGTATATTTATAATCGGCTTTTGTATTTAAATCGCAACGAATTCCATCAACCGGAAATGGATGATATTTCATCCTTGAGTAAATAAAGTTGAGAATAGCAATACATGGAATAAAACACAAACATACACACTCCGATTTGGGATTGAAAAGTGGACTCAACCATACAGGAAAACCATAAAATGGATTGCAGGCTCATTACAACAGAGTTGGATCTATTTCTTCGATGTAAAAAAGTTTGAAACATTAAATTAATGGTAGAACCTAATCCAATAAGTCCAAAGGCAGCCCAGGCGAATAAAAATTGATTGTGTGGAAATTTGTATTCCGATTGATTATAACAACGTAAATATGTTTCTATCATTTCTTGCTTTAGATCGCCAAGTCCGGTACCCATGATCAGATTATCTTTGATCACCTCCCACCCAATTTGCATTGTCACCAACCTCTCCAGGTCTGAGTATTGAATCCAATTTCCACGTCGCCATTCTCCATATTGCCAAAGCAGATACCAAACTTTATTTTGAAATGCAGGAATCCAAAAAAATGAGACTGAAAGCATAAGCAAAATAATGATGATGGGAATCCCAATGTAATGTAATTTTTTTCTTTTCCGGAATTCAATAAAAAAATAAACTAAAACCCCTAAGTAAAGTGCAATCAAACCGCTTTTAACACTGAATATGTGAAGAGAAATAACAAAACCAATAAGTAAAACGAAGTGAATTATTTTTTCGATGAATAAATATTCCTTTTGAGTTCTGTACAAATAATCTATAATCAATAGGCATGAACAAGCTATTAATAAAGTGAACCGAATATGATGTACCGGAGTCGGTATGGCTCTGCCTTGGAGAATTTCGAGCTGGTAGAACTCGGGATGTTGTAAATACTGCAATACAAGTTTGATGCAAAAACCAAATAAAACAATCATTCCCAAATTCATAGAATGACGCCATTGTTTGGCAGATAATTTGGGATAGGCAACGAGAAAAAGCGGAATCAACAAAAAAGGAAGTTGAATTCTTGTAAATTTCATCCAATCATTAAACCGACTGCTCCAGAAGATTGAAACAACATCTATAATAAAAATAACGACAAAGGAAAGTAGATAAGGATCATTTTTTATTATTCTAAAATAAGCAAAAAATTCTTGATTGATAAATAAAAAATGAGGAGGATTCGCAATTCTAAATACAATCCAGGTGGAAAGAAACATAATCGATGCCGATGTAAGATAGTTGCTCCATGGCAGCCCGCAAGATATTAAACTGATTCCAAGCCAAAACAGCCACTCGTAGAGAGACCTTTCTTTGATGGGTTTATTAAAATACTGGATATTCAAATTCAAAATCAGAATAACATTAAGTCACAAATGTACTAAACGGAAATAGAATTGACTTAGTCTTTGAAACTTGAGGATTCACTGTAGCAGAGAAAATGAACTGAGTGGCTTGGAGACAAAAGAACGTAGATTATCCAATGCACAACTGCATCATCATCTTTTTCAATGTGGAGCTCATTTGACTAATAGTGAAATTGGAATATCAACACCGGTGGATCACTGTCGAAAAGCATATTTTGAACAGTCTCTTTTTCTTATTACTTTTGCAAGAAATTAAAATAAATGGTTTTTGAACTGACTGAAGATCAAAGAGCTGTAAAACAGGCAGCGAGAGATTTTGCTCAACAGGAGTTATTGCCCGGAGTGATAGAACGTGATGCCACAATGAGTTTTCCGAAGGAGCAAATTCGGAAAATGGCCGAAATGGGTTTTCTTGGGATGATGGTTTCTCCGGAATATGGAGGAGGAGGTATGGATACATTGTCTTATGTTTTGGCAATGGAGGAGATTTCCAAAGTAGATAACAGCTGTTCGGTTGCGATGTCTGTGAACAATAGTCTTGTCTGTTGGGGATTGGAGAAAATGGGAAACGAACAGCAGAAAAGAAAGTATCTCACCAAATTGGCTACAGGAGAATGGTTAGGCGCATTTTGTTTATCAGAACCTGAGGCTGGATCGGATGCTACCAGTCAAAAGACCACTGCGATAGATTGTGGAGATCATTACCTATTAAATGGAACTAAAAATTGGATAACGAATGGTGGATCTTCACAGGTTCATCTGGTCATGGCGCAGGTAGATCCAAATTTGGGTCACAGAGGCATTTGTACATTTATTGTAGAAACCTCGTGGCCGGGAGTAAAAATCGGTGCAAAAGAAGATAAACTGGGGATAAGATCCAGTGACACACATTCTATCATGTACAATGATGTAAAAGTGCCGAAAGAAAACTTATTGGGGCCTGCAGGAGATGGATTCAAGTTTGCTATGAAAACGCTGACAGGAGGGCGTATCGGAATAGCGTCCCAAGCTCTCGGTATAGCTTCAGGAGCTTATGAAAGAGCATTGCAATACAGTCAAGAAAGAAAAACTTTTGGCAAGCCTATATCGCAGCATCAAGCTATTTCCTTCAAGCTTGCTGATATGGCAACTCAAATAGAAGCTGCAAAACTTCTTGTATATCGAGCTGCTTGGATGAAAGATCAGGGAATGGATTTTACCATAGCTGCAAGTATGGCAAAACTGTTTGCCAGTGACGTAGCAATGAAACAAACAATTGAAGCGGTTCAAATCCATGGCGGATATGGATATGTTAAAGAATATCATGTAGAGAGATTAATGCGAGATGCAAAAATTACACAGATCTATGAAGGAACCAGTGAAGTGCAGAGAATTGTAATTGCAAGAGCTATCCTGCAAGGTCAAATTTATCAACCAATGTGGAAAGAAGCTTAAATTGAAATGTTGAGATGGACACTTAATATAGGCACATATTTCAATATTCCGGTCAGAATTCATTGGAGTTTTCTGCTCATATTAATATATGTATCTTATATTTCTTTTTCGGCAGGAAATAATGTAGAGCAAACCTTAATTTATATCTGTCTTGTTTTATCTATATTTTTTTGTGTTTTACTCCATGAATATGGACACGCCCTTTCTGCAAGACGGTATGGTGTTGAGACAGAAGATATTATTCTCTTGCCAATAGGTGGAATGGCAAGATTGAGAAGTATGCCGGAAAGGCCGTGGCATGAAATTGTAGTTGCCGTAATGGGTCCGGTAGTCAATCTTATCATTGCAATTATTATTTATATTCTCCTTATCCTTTATTACAGATTTGATTATGCTTTTATTCTGTCCTTGGGAGAATTAGAAATGTTGAATTGGACCAATTTTCCGATTGTTTTAATGCAAGCCAACATTTTTTTACTGTTGTTCAATTTAATTCCTTGTTTCCCCATGGATGGAGGAAGGATTTTGAGGGCAATATTAGCATTTAAAATTTCACGGGTAAAGGCTACCAAATATGCCACAAGGATAGGACAGGTAATGTGTTTGATATTTATCGCTTATGGTATTTACAATTCTATATGGAATTTGGTGTTGATCGGTATTGTGATTTTTGTCAGTGCATCAATGGAATATCAGCACACATTTCTAAATACCCATTTGAAGGCTGTAAGTTGCTTGGATATAGCCCAAAAAGAGCTTCACTTTGTTCCTGAATATCAACAAATCTCGAGTGTAATTCAAGACTTGAGGGCTACCGGACTTGAGTTGTTTTTTGTTGATACTATAGAAGGGCATCAATCAGGAGTAGTGAGTCTTAAAGCATTAGAAAAAAAACTGAACCAGGATCCAGGGGCTCGAGTTTCTGATGCAACTGTAGAGAAACCTGTGACGGTAAGAGATCACTGGATGGTATTGGACATCCTGCAAGATTTGAAATTTCCTGAAAGTGTGGCAGTTGTAGTAAGTTTGGAAAATGAGCTAAAAGGCATTTTGAGCAAGAGAATGATACTTCAGGTTTTGGAGGGTAAAAAGTAAAAAAAACAGGGCACTACATAAAAGCAGTACCCTGCATAACCCCAAAAAACCAATTGAAAACTTTATTTCTTTTTCTTAATCAGCTAAAAGACCATACTAAAAAGTAAGAGGCTAGTTGATGATTCAGTGTTTAACAAATTTAATATCTGTTAGGACGGCAGCTAATCAATAGGGTCACTTTTTTTTAATAATTTAATAACAGTTATACAAAATATTGAAAATCAAAATAATGTAATTATTTTCAGTTTAATTCGTCAGTTTTAGTTCTGGTTGTATTCAAAAAAGAAAGTAATCGAAAAGAAAAATTTGTAAGTCAATAATGAAGCTTAAGTCCGTTTATCTCTGTTCTCAATGTGGTGTTTCGTCCCCAAAATGGTTGGGAAAATGCCCTTCTTGTGGCGCATGGAATAGTTATCAAGAAGAATTGATAGGCAAAGAGGTCCAAAACAAATCAAGTAGGTCTGCTTGGCAGGATCCGCAAACAGGACCAAAGAAGTCAAAAGCCACAAGACTTGATGAAGTTGAAGCAGGCGCTTTTGTCCGGCTTGATACAAAAGACATTGAATTAAATAGATCTTTGGGAGGCGGCTTGGTAAGAGGCTCAGTAGTATTATTGGCGGGTCAGCCCGGTATAGGCAAATCGACCCTGTTGCTGCAATTGGCATTAAATCTTCCCGTGAATACCATACTCTATGTGTCCGGTGAGGAGAGTGAAGAACAGATCAAACTACGAGCATTGAGATTGGAAAAACCATTACATCATTGTTTTTTATTATCCGAAAACAGACTTGATCTAGTTTTGGCAGAAGCAGCAAGGCTAAAACCGGACGTATTGATCGTGGACTCCATTCAGACATTAGCGGCGGCAGAACTCGAATCGGCTCCTGGAACAGTATCTCAAATTAGAGAATGTACAAATGAATTGATTCACTTTGCAAAAGAGACCGGAACTCCAGTGTTTTTGATTGGTCATATTACCAAAGAAGGAGAGATAGCCGGACCAAAACTGTTGGAGCATATGGTAGATACAGTGTTGCAGTTTGAAGGAGAAAAGCATTATGCTTACAGGATTTTAAGAACATTAAAAAATAGATTTGGATCTACCGATGAGTTGGCAATTTATGAAATGAATGCCAAAGGCTTGCATGCTATTTCTAATCCCTCCGAATTGCTGCTGTCTCAACATGAAGAACGACTCAGCGGAAGCGCAGTAGCAGCAATGGTAGAAGGCTTGAGGCCACTGCTCATTGAAGCTCAAGCGCTTGTAGGCTCTGCAGTATATGGGACTCCACAAAGAGTAGCCAACGGATTCGACTCAAAGAGGTTGTCCATGTTGCTGGCTGTCTTAGAAAAAAGGTGTGGATTTCATATAGGTCAACAAGATGTTTTTTTGAATATTGCCGGAGGAATTAAAATTTCAGATCCGGCCATTGATTTAGCGGTAGTGGCTGCATTGATTTCTTCCTTGGAGGATCAACCCTTGCACAGACAAATTTGCTTTTGTGGGGAAGTTGGACTGAGTGGAGAAATAAGAGCTGTGTCGAGAATAGATCTCAGAATCCAGGAGGCCGAACGAATGGGTTTTCGAGCCATAGTGATTTCCAAATACAATATCAAAAATTGGGATTCATCGCAAAGTAAAATTAAAGTCCTTGCACTTGCAACGGTCAATGAATTGTATGAAAAAGTTTTTGCAAAATAAAATAAGCCTGTTTTTGGAGTTCAACTTCAATTGAATTAATTCGGACTTCGACGACCAAAATAATAAATGGGCAATCCAATCAATACAAGGAATAGTCCAAACATGATATGACTCATTTTATTTACACCGAAAAAATAATTATGCAAATCGTTGTAACATTGGATAACAAGATAAAAGGCTGTGAATCCTATAAAAACTAATGGGACCCAAGGATATCCAATTACTTTAAAAGGTCTAGGAATGTTGGGTTTGCTCAGCCTTAAATAGATTACACCAAGTGCACTCATCATATAAAAAAACCAGCTAAAAACTATAAGCATATCAGTAAGCATATCAAAAGAACCACTTAAAACTAACACAGTACTCCACCCAAAATTGAATAATAGTGCTATGGCCGGTGTCCCATAAACAGGATGCACTTTTGCTGCTGCACGAAACCATGGGTGATCCTGACCTAAAGCAAATGTAACTCTGGATGTCGAAAGTACATTCGAGTTGATGGTCCCCAAGGTAGACATAATGACGATCAAGGTAATGATCCCTGCTCCTATTGCGCCCAAGACTTTGGTTCCCAATTCAGATGCAATAAATTTGGTTGAGACTATGCTATCAAATGGAATAACATAAAGGTAGGCCATGTTCATCATAATATAAATCAGGATGCAAAGTACCATTCCAATAAACAGACTCTTTGGAATAATTTTTTGAGGATTTGTTATTTCTCCACCAATGAAGCTAATGTTGTTCCAACCATCATACGCCCAAAAAGCTCCTGACATAGCAAGCATCATCGCTGTAATCAAAGATCCTTCCGAATTGAACGAAAAATGAAAAAAGGCATCTGCGCTTCCGGAAGAATGAAAAACGGCAGAAGAAATAACCAATACAATGCTTGCTACTTTCAGAATGGTAAGGACATTCTGCAGTCGAGAGCTTTCTTTTGTGCTGTACATATTAATAGCTGTAAACAGGCCCAAGAATAAAATACACAGTATTTTTTCACTGTAATTTTGCAAAGGGAAAAAGCGCCCAATTCCCGGAATAAACAAACTGTATTTCTCAATGACCAAGGGATTCAATTCCGGAAATGAGATAAAATAATGAGCATATTGAGAGCAAACATAGGCTATCGATGCATTACCGGCTGTATTGAACACAATAAACGAAGCCCAAGCATACATAAATGCAAAACGATCACCATAAATTTTTTTGAAATAAATATACTGACCGCCTGTTTCAGGAAACATACAGGCCAATTCCGCATTAGTCAGAGCACCACAGAAGGTGATTAACCCTGCAATAAACCAAACTAAAAGAAGTAGTCCGCCACTCCCGACCTGTCCTGCCATAAGAGCAGGTTTCATAAAAATACCTGAGCCGATAATGCTGCCAACTATAATGGCTATTGCAGCTTTTAGATTTAATGTGCGTGCAAGTTCTTGCATTAGCACACTAAGATAGGACTAAAAATGGTCTTTGTGGAAAATATTATTTGATTTCCGGAGTCATTAATTTGAAAAATTGATCCAACTTAGGAAGGATGATAATTTCAGTTCTTCTGTTGATTTTCTTGCCTTCACCGGAAGAATTATCAGCTTTAGGGGAATATTCAGATCTTCCTCCTGCGGTCATTCTGCCCGGATCAACTTGATATTTTGTTTGTAATGTACGGACAACGGCTGTTGCTCTTTTGGTACTTAGGTCCCAATTATCGGCTATACAATCTGTCGATATGGGCACATTATCTGTGTGACCCTCTACCAAAATTTCCAAATCTCTATGATCATTGACCACAGAAGCTATTTTGGAAAGTATGGATTGAGCTTGGTCATTAATGCTTGCGGAGCCTGATCGGAAAAGCATTTTGTCTGATAATGAAATATAGACAACTCCTTTTTTAACTTCAATATTAATGTCTTCTGAAGAAACGTCAGATAGTGATCGTTTAAGATTCATGACAAGGGCCAGATTGAGGGAGTCTTTGCGCTGAATACCGGTTGTCATTTCTCCTATCATTTTATCTTTTTCATTGATTGCGTCCAAAGTTTTCTTAATGCTTTCTGCTCCGGCTTTACTCACTACAGATAGATCCGAAAGTCTGTCCAATAGATTGGTATTGGTTTTTTGAAGATAAGATAACTGATCTTCCATAGACTTTATTTTGTTATCGCGGGCATCCAATGCAGATTGATGACCTGCGCTTTTAGTTTTATATTCGCTTATGATTTCGTTAGTTTTCTGCTCACAGTCTGACAGGTCTTGCTTGCAATTGCTTAATGACTTTTTTAGAGAGTCATTTTCAGTTTGAAGGTTTTTAAATTTCTTTGAAGAAACACAGGCTGTCAAGGACAGAATAAATAAAGCAATAATGGATTTTTGGATCATAAATAAAGGAATTAAAATGTTGTGCCAAAGTTATTGATTTTTTAATAAAAATGAACAATCCCCATTTTCATTTATTAAAAATTTAACAAAAATAAATCAATGGAGTCTAATCCTCTCAATGTTTTTGGTAAGCCTATAGTGGCTTGCAGTATGGAACCCCTTACAGGCTTTTATAGAGATGGATGTTGTACCACGGGAAAAGAAGATCTAGGAATGCATACTGTTTGTATTGTTGCGGATGCAGAATTTTTGGCTTTTTCTAAATCCGTGGGAAATGATCTAAGTACGGCTTTTCCTGCTTATAGATTTCCAGGCGTTAAGCCAGGAGACCGATGGTGCTTATGTGCACTAAGGTGGAAGGAGGCGTACGAGGCAGGCAAGGCGCCTGCAGTAGTTTTGGAATCTACCAATCAAGATGTATTGAAATACATTCCTTTTGAAGTTTTACTTGAATTCAAAGTGTAATTATCATTTTTTTAATTTTATTTTAAATTTATTTTAGCAAGCTTTATTTTATTCCTGTAGTAATATTACCGGTAAATAAAGTCGAATTCACATTGTCAACCTTAGTGGATGGATAGATGAATCGAAGCTTTGTAGTTGGAATCGTTTAAAACCAGTAATATGCGATATTCATTTTTACAATTTGCGAAAGGAGCGTTAATGATCATGCTCTTTGTTTTTATAAACATTGTTCCTCATTATGCCTATAATAATTTAAATGGAAAGTGGTTGCATAAACTGAGTAACACATTTTTTAGTATTAAAGAAAGCGATGAAGGAATTTTGGTTAGATTGGAACCGTCTGAGCGATGGTATTTTTATGCTCAATACAAAACAGATCTATACCAAAATGAAAATGGGGATGAAATACGCGATTTGGGTGGAAATGAAATCCATTTTAGAAAATATAGACAGGATAAAATTATTTACTTAGAAAAAGTGGATGATTTTAGACCCACCTCTTTTCCGGCAATAGAGAGTTTGGAAGGAATGTGGATTAATTCCCAAAACCAGCAATTGTACAAAGTAAATTTGTCTGATAATATCATAATTTTGCAGAATATTCGTAAATCAAATCAGAGGAAAAGGACAGACTTTTTCCACGAAATTTATTGTGGTAATGAAAAACGGATCTGGCAGAACAAACTTGGAGATCAGTTGGCTTGGAGGTTGTACAGCAATGAATTTGTAATGCTTCCAAGGTCCGGAAGGCAGGCTTTAATCCTCGATAAATGCCATGACGGAACGCGAAAACGATATTAGTTTTGAGGAATTCTTTCGTACTATAGGGATTGAGTATTTAAATATTTTATCGTAATTGTTAAAAATTCTGAATATAAAGGGTAACATTTGAGCTTTTAGTGACATTGTACTTAAAAGTGATCACCATTTTGTTAACCTAAAAATTTAGAAAAAATGAATAATTATATATTTATCACCGTATTCTTTGTAGCTATTCTTGCGATAGGCTGTAAAAACACCGGTAAAGCTACAACCAGTAATGATGCAGCGGTTAAAGAAGCCTTAAAGGCTGCTCCGCCAACACACCCCGTATTTGATACAGCATTGATGCAGATGTATCAAGGACAATTGGTCAGAATGTATTTTTTGAGTGAATTTTTACTTGACAGTCAGAATCCGGATCAATACGGGCATCAATCATTATATGTTACTACTCAAACCAACAGCAATAATGATTCAGGCTACCCTTGTCCCGGAGATCCTCGATGTCCACCTCTGAATTGTACGGGAACTGCATGTCCTGCAACGAATTATATATATAATGATTTAGGCACTGCATTTACTATCAGTTCAATTGTAGTAAAAGACGCCGCAAATAATCTATTAAAACAGAACAGCACATGTCCTACAAGTTTGGATCCTAAGATTATTTGTGTTACAAGTGTAAACACCGGAACAGAAAAAACCATAACTTTGGTATTAGTTAATATTGGAACAGGAGTTCAAGAAACGTATATCGTCAGCAGGTAATAGTGAAATCAAAGACCTTACTATTTTTAATAATATTGATTAAAGCCCTGGCCTCGGACGGGGCTTTTTGTCAGTCAGATCGTCATAGAGACTCAATACAGACAGAGCGGCTATTGGAGAATCTGTTTACTAATTATTATAAGCTTGATCTTGGCAAATTATTATCAGTCTTGGATTCGATAGATCGACTCAGTATTGCTTATGGATTTCACGAAAATTTATATACCTCATCTATCTGGAGGGTAAAGTGTACTGAGCTGTGGCATGATTATGGAGAAATGAAAAATGCCCTCGTCAAATGTGAGCAAACTATCAATGCTATTTCGCCCTCTCTCAATGAAGAGCAAAGGATTTTTAAAATTTCTGACTTTAGGATGAGAAAAGGCGATTACTACTATAAGATGGGCGATATAGATAAAAGTCTTATTGAATATCAGTTTGCCTTGGATGTTTTAAATGGTGTTGAGCTATGCAATTCATTTTATTCTGATTTCATTAGTTCCATTTATGTAAAAATGGCGGATTCTGAGTATAAGAGGAAGAATATACATCAATCTATTCAGTATTTGGAACATGCCATTCAAATGAAAGAAGAAGATCTAAATTCATTAACAAGAAATAGAATCTATTTACTTTATGTGAAAATAGCTTCTATGTTAATGGCAACGGGCGAAAAAGCCAGAGCTGAACAGTTTATCATTGATGCTGAAGAAAGAATTAAAGAAATTGTGAAGAGAAACCCCTCCAATAAGTCAATGTTCCAATTTTCACTCTCTTCGGTGTACGCCCAACTGGGTATGTTAAATAATAAATTGGGCAGGCATGAAAAAATAATAGAATTTATCAATGCCATAGAATCCTTTGGATTGCTCACCAAGGAAGATCAGTTTCAGCTGTCTAAAATAAAATTGACGTACTTGCTTAATTCCGGAAAAACGAAGGATGCAATATCTCTTTATAATCATGAAATCAAGTCTAAGTTTTTACAGAATATCACAATTCAGATAGATTATGAATCTATTGTGCAAATAACAGATGTTTTGATCAGAAATAGGCAACATTCTATTGCAATAGATTTTTTAAATAGAGCCCTTAGTCAAATCCTTTATCCGGCACAAAGCTTACAGGAATTTACCGAAAAGTTATACTCGCCAAGTGAAAAGGCGGTCATCGCTTTTGATTTTTGCAATTTGCTGGGTAAGCTTTATTTGGATACAAAACAAGAGAGTGAGGCTGAAAAAGTATTGTCACAATCTCATAAAATTGCAACAGTAGTTTCCAATTATAAATATTTGTCCGGAGATAAGGAACAATTGTTGGTAGAGCTAAAACCTATGCAAGAACAACTTATTAGACTGTGGACATTGCAAAAAAATAAGTCATTAAATCAGCTATTTCAAGATGTTAATATTGCATTTTATCGAATACAGAATCAAGAGAATTCAAATTCCGGATCAAGATATCAAGATGCAGAAATTCAAAAAATTGACTTTTACATTTCTGAGTTGGAAAAGAAAAAGTATTACTCTTCACAATCCGACTCTAGAAAATATTTGGACTTAAGGCTTTTTGAGCTGAATGAAAAAAAGAAGAATTTGATTGAAAAAGTAAATCATGTTTCGGATACAGGAGAAGAGTTGCAATTATTAAATTCAATCCAAAATTCACTAAAAGAAAACGAAGTTTTATTACAATTAATAAGTGGGACGGATTTTATTTCTGTCTTTAAAGTTACAAAGCAAAATACAGAGCTTATGCAATTTAATATTGAGTTAAGCTTTGAAGATAATTTTGCTCAGCTTATGCAATGTATTAGAGATAGAAATTGTTTTGATTGGAGATCACAATCTAGGAATTTTGCATTGGCAATAAAATTGGATTCTATTTTATCCGGAGCAGAGGACAAAGATATTGTTTGGTATGGTGATGGTTATTTGTCAGAAATACCAATGGATATCCTTGTGCTATCGGACGGCAAATTGCTTATAGAAAAATTTGCCCATAGAGCTCTATTTCAATTGCCTACTACAACAGATGAAACCCAAGCAGTATCCATTTCAAATTCCTATTTTTTTGCACCTTCTTTTTATCAATCATCAGAGTTTAATGCTCTGGACTTTAATGAACATGAGATAAATAAAATTCAAGCTTATTTCGCAGTAAAAAAATTTTACAAAGGCCAATTTGCCACCATAGAAAATCTTTTAAGCAATTCACCATCTAACTCTATTTTGCACCTTGCAACACACGCTCAAGTGGACCTAACTGATCCTAGATTTTCTTTTTTAGTTCTTCATGATAACCACTCTTCCGAGCATTACAAAAAACTGTTCTACACAGATTTAAGTTACAGTAATTTGCCTTATGAAATGGTTGTGCTCAATGGCTGTGAAACCGGAACAGGAAGTATCAATTTGCATCAAGGAATAAACAGTATTGCATCGGCCTTTTATAAAGCAGGAACAAAGTCAGTATTGTCTACATCATGG
Organism: Saprospiraceae bacterium UBA3362; assembly: GCA_002360455.1. Taxonomy (GTDB): domain Bacteria; phylum Bacteroidota; class Bacteroidia; order Chitinophagales; family Saprospiraceae; genus Vicinibacter. The sequence goes on along the minus strand of DEQQ01000084.1, from coordinate 62,810 downwards.
AGTGTAAATGATCAATCAAGTTGTGAACTCATGCTAAAATTTTATCAATTTCTATTCAAAGGATTTGAAAAAGATAAAGCCTTGCAAATGGCTAAATTGGAGTGGCTCGAGAACACGGACCCACTATTGGCACATCCTTTTTATTGGTCTGGACTTCAGATCCAAGGAGCAGATACAGTCTTAAAATGGAGGACAGAAAAATCAACAATATTCGCAGCGAGCCTTTTGGGCTTATTTACTTCTTTATTGATTTTTTACAGAAGGCAAAAATCAAGCTAAAATTGGATTTGATTTACTCTAAAATTGATTCAAAAAACGCAAATCATTTTCGAAATAATATCTAATGTCCGGAATTTTGTAAAGCAACATAGCCTGTCTTTCAATTCCCATTCCGAATGCAAAACCGGAATATTCATTTGGATTTATTCCACAATTGGAGAGGACTGCCGGATCTACCATTCCACAACCTAAAATTTCCAACCATCCTGTACCTTTTGTAATTCTATGGTCTGTAGCATCCTTCAATCCCCAATAAATGTCCATTTCTGCAGATGGCTCCGTAAACGGAAAATAAGATGGCCTCAATCTGATTTTTGTATCACTGCCAAACATTTCTTTTGCAAAATAGAGAAGAGTTTGTTTTAAGTCTGCCATCGAAACTGACTTGTCAATATACAAGCCCTCAACCTGATGAAATTGACAATGAGATCTTGCGGAGATGGTTTCATTGCGATATACTTTTCCGGGAGCAAGTATTCGTATTGGAGGTTTATGTTTGCTCATAAATCTGGATTGAACCGATGAGGTATGAGTTCTCAGAAGTCTTCCGGCAAAATCTTTCAAATAAAAAGTGTCTTGCATATCTCTTGCGGGGTGATCCTCCGGAGTATTGAGCGCTGTAAAATTGTTCCAGTCATCTTCAATCTCCATATCTTCTGCAACTTCAAACCCAATTTTTTCGAAAATCGATACAATTTGATCCAATACAATGGTAATAGGGTGTTTGGTGCCCGGTTTACCCATCACAGGCATGGTCATATCTTGATGAAAGGCAGAGCTACCGGCGTCACTATTTAGATTATCTGAGTAGGCAGCCCATTTTTCCTCTGCAGTTTGTTTTGCCTGATTGACCAATTGTCCGAATTCCTTTTTTCGATCTGCAGGAACCTGTCCAATCAAAGAAAAAATGGGCTTAATAACATTTTTACTGCCTATATATTGGGTTCTAAATTGCTCTGCTGTAGCTTGATCCGTAATGCTAAATTGCTGAATTTCAGCGATTAATTTTTTTACTTGTTCAAAAATAGATTGTGACATTGATTTTCCTTAAAATGCAAAATTAATTAAAAATTACTCATGCCGGCTTGCTCAATGGTTGAGCCCAAGGATAGAAACTATAAGCAACATAAATATCTATTAATCAATAATATAGACTTTTACTACTTTTATGATATACTTTTTTAGGATTGGTTGGCCAATAGGAAAATTGAATTCTAAGAATTATTTTTGCCCCGCAATCCCATAATTTGAACATCATCCTTAGCGAAATTGCCATTTCAGGGCAGCATAAAGCGCATATTTGTATTATATATTAAAAGGATGTTAAATTTGTTTATGTCATGAAATCTAAAATCTTGGTTTTTTTATTAGGCTGCCTTTTGAGCACTCAGAGTATGGTTTCGCAATCATGCTCAAGGTATTCTGACTCTTTGGCCTTGGTGAGTTTGTATAATGCAACCAATGGCCCCGGTTGGACAAACAGCTGGAATTTGAATATGCCAATGGATAGTTGGTATGGAGTGAGGTTAAATGTTGGTGGATGTGTTTATTCCGTTCTTCTGCCAAACAATAAGCTTACTGGAAATTTACCTAACTGGAATACAGGATTAGAGGCGCTTAGATTTCTAAATTTGAGTAACAATAAATTGACAGGCGATCTTCCAAACAGTATTTATTCTTTTGCGCTACTGGAAGAGTTAGAACTTCAAAAAAATCAGTTCACGGGATCAATTTCAATTTTTATAGGAGATTTGTTTTCATTGAGGAAATTGGATCTTAGTTTTAATTTGTTTGAAGGCGAATTGCCTGCCGAACTTGGGAGTTTGGCCAATTTGATTGAACTTAAAATCACAGATTGTCCGCTAATATTTGGGAAAATTCCGGATGAACTTTCCAGATGTACATTGCTTGAAAAATTGATTTTAGCCAATATCAATTTAACAGATACAATACCTGCTTCTATTGGTGAATTACAAAAATTAAAATACCTGCATATTTACAATACTCATGTAAGTGGAAAAATTCCAATTTCTTTGGGTCAATGTAAACAATTGGTAGAATTGTTTTTGAATCAAAATAATTTGACAGGAGCTATTCCGGACTCTCTTGGAAATCTTGAATTGCTATTAAGTTTAAGTTTGGAAAATAATGCACTTACAGGAAAGATCCCGGATGCAATTGGCAACTGTGGAAGTTTGGTTCGTCTAAATGCATCACAAAATTTATTATCCGGATCCATTCCGGGAAGTTTGGGCCAATGCACTAAATTGAAATTTTTATATCTATCATTTAATCAATTGACAGGAGCTATTCCGGATAGTTTGTTTGATGCGAGAAATTTGGAGGTTCTTAACTTAAGAAATAATCAATTGATAGGAAAATTACCTGAGCAAATCAGACAATGTACTTTGTTACGAGAATTATACTTACAAAACAATCAACTCACAGAAAGTCTTCCTGCAACAATGTCTGAATTAACTCGATTGGAAGTTCTAGAGTTGTGTCCCAATTTTTTTACCGCCCCGATTCCTGATTTGAGTGCAAATAAAAAATTGGACTTGCGAAATGTAGATTTTTCATGTATAAAAGGAAAATGGATTTCGGGCCATGTAGTAAGTGGTAAACAAATTCAATGCAATGCCATAACCGGAATTCCTGTAGAAAATGTAAAAATGGTTTTGGATAATTCATATTATACTTATACCGATTCTAAAGGATATTATGCATTTTTTGTTAATGAGGGAAGTCACAGCATTACGGCTCAAAATCAAAATAATTTATATACTGTAGCTTGCCCAATAGGATTCCAATACAATGTAGTAGTGACAGCAAATACAAGCTCAATAGATAGTTTGAATTTTGGATTCAATAGCCTTATTGATTGTTCCTATTTGACAACTCAATCTCAGCTTAAAAGAATAAGATGGTGTGAAGAAAATGAGGTTTTGGTTAAAGTAAAAAATGAAGGAACAGATACAGCAAGATCCAGTTTTGTCATTCTTAATATCCCAATTCATATCTTGCTAATTTCGTCAAATTATCCTTGGCAAAATTTGAATAACGGATTGTATAGAATTGATTTTGGGAACTTAGCACCCGGACAAGAAGAACTGATTAAAATAAAAATTAAAATACCTTGTAATCCCGATATTCTTGGGAAGAAATTATGTATCGAGGTGAAGGCGTATCCAAATCATAATTGTGAACCTATCGTTTCTAAATCACTTTATGATCTTGATTTGTTTTCTACTTGTTTAGGAGACAGTATCTTGTTTAGAATGATAAATCATTCTGCCAATTCTATAACAAGTTATTATCATTTGTACAGAGATTTTAATCTTATTGACAGTGTGCCTTTTACAATTACGGCATTAGACACTTTGGAATGGAAAGTGGTCAACAGTTCACAGTGGACATTGATTGATGTGTTTGATGGAAACAATGATGGAACACATTCAATATGGTCAGGTATTGAAGATTGCGAATCCTTTTATTATTCCATAGCTGATTTTTTCTCCGGCTCAAGCGAAAAAAGGCATTCATTTGCTTGCAATACAATTCGTGGATCTTATGATCCAAATGAAAAATTGGTAAGTCCAATAGGAAGTGGTGAGTCTCAGTCTATTTTACCAAATCAGAAACTATTCTATACAATTTATTTTGAAAATACGGGGAATGATACAGCATATCGTGTTAAGATAGTGGATATTATTAATGAAAAGGTTTTGGATATTGAATCTGTGCAACCTTCTTTTTCTAGTCACCCTTTTCGGCTCATTCAAAAAGGAAATCAACTGGAGTTCATTCTAGATCCGATAAAGCTTGTTCATAAAAAACAAAATGATAAGCAAAGTCAAGGATATGTAAGTTTCTACATAAATCAAAAAGCCAATTTACCGGATTTTACAATGATAGAAAATAAGGCTTCCATATTTTTTGACAACAATCCGGCAATTATTACAGATCCTGTAAGAGTTCGTGTTGCGTCACCTAAGGATCTCATCATTTCTTCAGTTGATAAAAAAGAAAATCCTGAGATCTCGATTTTTCCTAATCCAACTTCCGGAAGATGGTTTATCAGATCTTCAAAAGAAATTAGCCAAGTAGAACTATTTACTTTGGATGGCAAGCCGATGATTTTGAATAGAGGAGGAAATAATGAGTTTCTAATTTCTGATAAAGGATTCTATATGGTGAGACTCAATGGGCAATTTGTATATAAATTATTTGTTCAATAAATGACCTTAGTGCAAGCAGAAGATCTTCAAGATAAAAGAATGTTTTACTCTCTGTCTGATACAGAATGGGGAAAATTAGCTGTAGCGTCTAACTGTAAAGATCAAGTTCTTGCTGTTCATTTTGGGAAGGAGGAATCCTGTCTATTGGATTTTATACTGAGTGATTGGAGTGAGGGCAAATTGGTTTCTGCTTCCTGCGAAATCCATAAGAGAGTGAAGGATTTCATTTTTGAGAGAAATGGAGATCATTTCGAGCTGGCTGTGAAAACTAATAAATTTAACTTCAAGGTATGGCAACATCTATTGCAAATCGAGTATGGACTGACCATTAGTTATTCTATGCTTGCTAAAAAACTGGATTGTCCTAATGGACAAAGAGCCGTCGGGCAAGCTGTTGGGAAGAATCCAATATCTTTTTTAATTCCTTGTCATAGAGTCGTTGCAGCCAACCGAAAAATAACAGGATTTAGATGGGGTAGAGAATTGAAATTGAAAATGTTAAGTCGAGAATCCGAAACTTTATTTGCTTAATCAATGAAATAAAAAAGAGCTGAAATAAAATTTGATTTGAACTTTGCCGGGTAAGGAAGGTAACTTGCCGAACAGCAGAATCCGGGATAATTAAGTCAATGTCTAAAATAAAAAAAGCGCAAGCTTAATGGGCCTGCGCTTTTTTATTGTATTACTTAAATACAATTATTTTTTTGCCATCAATGTTTGTTTAAACATATCATAAGCAGCCATTGCATCAGTTTTGACTGTGTTTAATTTTGCAGTATAACTTTCAACCTCAGAAGAAGAATTTGTAACGGCATTTTTCAATTCATTAATTTGAGCCATTACATCACCATTCAATTTGCCTGAAGCCAAACCTTCTTTCAAGCCTTTTACTTTTTCGCTGAGAGATGTCCAATTGGTCATTGAAGTAGTGAATGCAGAAGCAATAGATTCCATTCCGGAAGTACTTGTAGTAAACACATTTTTAATAGAATCCAGCTTTGTCATCATTGCCGGAGCGATCTTGGCTTTTGGATCAATAGCAAAACTATCTTTCAAAGAAGCTAAAGAAGTTTGCGTAGCTCCAATAGTAGTTCCCAAACCTGACAAAGCAGTACTTGCTTTTTCCCAATCTGCAGTTAGAGCTTCTATTGGTGCTCTGAATTGATCAACGTTTTTGCATGCGAACACAATCGCAACTAAAGAAAATAGAATAGCTAATTTTTTCATTGTTAGAACTGTTTTAAATTTTCTGCAAATTTAGTTCGCCTCAAAGTACAGATTGTTAATGACGTTTTATCTGCTTTAAACAATAAGTTAATCCCGAAGCATTTTTTGACCTTATTGAGCCTGGTTAAAACAATTATATATAAAATAAATTCAAATCATAGACTAGCTATTTACTATAGATGAAAAGAAGAAAGAGCCAATGAAAGAAAGAATTTATTGATTGGACAGAAAAATAGAAACAGCTTTTAACTGATCATATCGAGATCCAAAAGGTCTGTAGTAGACCAAAACAACATAATGATTTTCTGAGCTGGATGAATTGCCCTCGAAGGTTTCAAAATTATAAGTCGACTCCTCTGTAGAGCTAGCATAAAGAATATTAAAATAACCATTTTTTAATAAGACATTAGCTTGATATTCCCCTTGCTCACGGTTGTAATGCATTTTAAATTCTTCTTTCAATTGCCAGTCGGTCAAGGCTCCATATACATAGATCGGATAGTCACGCTCATAGGTTTCCAATCTAAAATGAACAATAGAATATTCGCCTCGAGTATTTGCATTTGGAAAATCTTTTGAAAGAATTTTAAAATCTCCATTGATATCAACCTCAAAACTATAAGGTCTATTGGCTCTGGAAAAATCAGGTTTTAAATAGCATTGAAAATCTCCGTTTTTAACATCCCAATAACTTATATCTCGAGTAGTACTTCTAATGGTTCTAATATCCTTGGCACGAAACTCATTCAGAGCAGCAAAGCTGGTTTCTGTCAATCTATTATAATTTAAAATAGCTCCAAGCTGAGAGTTTGGCTTCATTATTAATCTTGAAGAATTTGGGTTTCCATTTTGCATGATCACCATTTTAAAATCTTCTTCAGGGTTGATAAATTTTTCAATGTTCGTTTTCACTTTCAAGAGAAGAGCATGGTGGGTAAGTACTTCTGCCGGAATAATTGGATTTACAAAACTACAAGTTGTGCTAAAAGCATCATCATAAACATAGATTTTTCGCGACAAGAATACTTTATTGTTTTGATCATAAATTACCATAAGAAAATTCCCGGTCACTTTGAATTTTGCTGAAGCTTGAGGCAATGATAATTGATAGTGAACATAGGGTCTTTGAGTCTGCTCAGAAATTTGATAGTCAAAAAGTTCCAATTGATCGAAGCCGTCAAAATACTCTTCAAATCGTAAATCCGAAGGTGTCCAATCATAATTGTAATGATAAATGGAACAAAACAATCGCCTAAAACTGCCTTCCAATAAATCAAAGTGAAGCGTTATTGTATTTTGACTTTTCAAATTTACTCTTTGCAAAAATCGAGAATCTTCATTGGACTCAAAATAAACGGATCTTACCAATGGGTCATATACCGTGTCCAAGGGTAAAAAGTCTTGAGCTGTGCTTTCTCTTGTTTGGAAAAACAATAAAAAAAGGACTATATTGATCAGATATGCTTTTCTTCCCATGCGGTGATAAACAAAACAGGTTCAAACTTATGAATAGAACATCGGAATTCAACGTTGGTTGCAAAAGTTTATTATACTGAAAATCTGAAGAAAAGTATAATTTTTATCCTTCCCTAAACTTTTTTTGAAATATGAACGTTATCCTACCTAAATTCCAGTTAAGTTATGTATCCAATAGATCTTGTAATGCCAATGGCTCAAGAACTCACCAATATGGGTTTCACAAGTTTGAAAACTGAACATGAGGTGGATCAAACCCTATCCAAAAAAGAAGGAACCGCCTTGTTGGTCGTAAATTCTGTCTGTGGCTGTGCAGCACGAAATGCAAGGCCCGCAGTGGGTATGGCCTTAAGACATTCCCATAAGCCGGATCAACTGCTCACGGTTTTTGCCGGAGTAGATCTTGCCTCAACGGCTAAGGCAAGAGAATTTCTTTTACCTTATCCTCCTTCTTCACCTGCTATTGCTTTATTTAAAAATGGAAGATTGGTCCATATGATAGAAAGACATCATATAGAAGGACGAACTGCGGAGATGATTGCAGAAAACTTAACCTCCGCTTTTGACCAATATTGTAATTAATCCTAGTTCTCATGAATAAAATTTCTGTTTTATCCTTTATGTGCATGCTGTTTTTGCTCCAAGGAGTAAAAGCAAATGGTATTTATTCCAAGGAAGAATTGAAGGGTGAAAAATTAGAGATAAAAAATATAAATAAACTGCTTAAAAAATGGCAGTCTGCTCTGAAATCAAATAACTGGGATTACATTAACACCACCTGGCAAGGATTGTACTCACAAATGTTGGCGGAAGCAAATGAAACAAGCACCAGAGTTGGGAATAGACAAAAAAATATTTCTCAAACAAAAGCTCAAAGCAAAAGTACTTCTGAAGAATCTGACCTGCCCAAGGGCTATAATCCAACCATTGACGGGCAGATAAACAATATGTCCAAGAACGATATTGAAAGAGCTAAAACCGAACACAACGCATTAGCTCCTTATCAAAACATTATCACCAAGCAGAATTCTATTTTACGAAGGATGAAAAATTTTAAAGAATTCAATAGTGAAACAGCAGGATCATCTGTGGATCAATTGAGATCTGATGTAAAAGAATTCATCCAATTATTGAATGAGGAACTATTGTTAATGAGAAAAGAAAAGAAGGATTAAATCACTAGCAATACTAATCAATATACAGCTTTATTTTAGCTTCTGATTTGTTTATTCCAAAACCGATTTTGATTTATTTTTTCTCCAATGTAAATGTTTACTGCAAATATGCAATCCGATCCACATGATACAGAAACAAAGTGGAACTGCAATTAAGATCCATAAAATCGAAATCGAATAAGCAAAATAGAGTGTTGTAAATACAAACGACATACATAGCAGTAAAACTGCCACAGCTTCAACCTTCATATGTGGTTAAGGATTAGTTAGGAAAGAAAAATCGCTCTATAAAACCATAACGAATCGACCTTAGTGTTATAGTATATTATTTTTAAATTTTTTTTATTCTGCGCATTAATTACATCTCAGAATTGATTTTGGCTCCAGACTCACTCATTCTTTAATAGCAACGTAAAGAACTCATTCCAAACTATTGAGATCACAAAAGAAAAGAACCCTAATTCAAAATCCTTTATTCTTCATTTTATTAAATTTGATGGAGGCTTAAATATCCTTATGAATCTGCTTAATAAGGAACTATGAGTATTGAAAAAAAATAATACAAAGGATTTCAAGTTTAATAGAGGAAAATCCCTTAAAAACTGTGAAAAACACATGTTTTGGTTTACTTTTGTCCCAAATAAAAGGCCTATTGGAATTCAAATTTGGCTCAATTGTAAGAGTTAATCTTAGAATTAATAGATTCAAAATGAATTTTTTACGAAATTTTATTTGGCTTTTGATTTAATCTAATGCAATATCAATGAAAACAAATTTAGAGTATTTAGCCGATATTAGCACACCGGAAAATCCGGATATTCCGTATACTACACTAAATTTGGGTCCTACGCATCCAGCAACCCATGGGATTTTTCAGAACGTCCTCAAAATGGACGGTGAAAGGATAATAAGCGGCGAGCAAACGGTAGGATACATCCACAGAGCTTTTGAAAAAATTGCCGAGCGCAGACCCTTATACCAAATAACCCCGTTGACAGACAGGCTTAACTATTGTTCTGCCCCTATCAATAATACCGGGTGGCATCTCACAGTCGAAAAACTACTGGGCGTTCAAACCCCAAAAAGAGTTGACTATATGCGCGTTCTGGTTATGGAATTGGCTAGAATTGCGGACCATATTATATGCAACTCCATTTTGGGGGTGGATACGGGAGCGCTTACAGGCTTCACCTATGTTTATCAATTTCGCGAGAGAATCTATGAGATATATGAAGAAATCTGTGGTGCTAGGCTTACCACAAATATGGGTAGAGTTGGAGGGTTTGAGCGTGATTTTTCGCCTAAGGTATTTGAATTGACACGCAAATGGCTTCAAGATTTTCCGCCCGTATGGAGAGAATTTGAAAATTTATTAACTCGAAATAGAATCTTTATGGATCGTACTATTGATACCGGTCCATTAAGCATAGAGAGAGCACTGAATTATAGTATTACAGGACCCAATTTAAGAGCTTGTGGCTTGGATTATGATGTGAGAGTAAGCGAACCTTATTGCTCTTATGATGAATTTGATTTTGATGTACCTGTAGGGACAACTGGGGATACCTACGATCGGTTTTTGGTAAGGAATGAAGAAATTTGGCAGAGCATTAGAATTATTGAGCAAGCGTTGAAAAAAATTGAGGCAGAACCTTCCGGAGTATATCACGCCAATGCAGACCATTACTACTTACCACCAAAGCAAGAAGTGTATCGTAATATGGAAGCCCTTATCTATCATTTTAAAATCATCATGGGAGAGATAGAGGCTCCAGCAGGTGAAGTTTATAATGCAGTAGAAGGTGCAAATGGCGAGTTGGGATATTATTTGGTTAGCGATGGTGGAAGAAGTCCATACAGATTGCATTTTAGAAGACCTTGTTTTATCTATTATCAAGCTTACCCTGAAATGGTAAAAGGACAGCTATTGTCAGATGCAATTGTAGTGATGAGCAGCTTAAATGTGATTGCTGGAGAGTTGGATGCATAAAAGAAATTTGAGATTTCATTCAATTGGAATTCAAAACCGAAATGAAATAATAATGAATAAAAAAGTATAGATCAAAAAATAAAATTAGATCTCAATGCAATTGATCAAAGAAAAACGAAAATCCGACATTTCTGATATCTTAAAAAGATATCCCGCGGACAGAAAAAAATCTGCACTGTTGCCTATTCTTCATATAGCACAAGAAGAAAACGGATGGTTGCCGGTGGAGATCATGGACGAGGTTGCAGAAATATTGGACATCAAACCTATCGAGGTTTATGAAGTTGCCAGTTTTTATACCATGTTTCATCTCAAACAGGTTGGAAAATATGTGATCGAAATTTGTAGGACAGGCCCATGTTGTAATGTGGGAGCCGAAGAGCTTATTCATTATATGGAGAATAAGTTGGGAATTGTTTGTGGCGAAACCACTTCAGATGGATTGATTACCTTAAAACCCGTAGAATGTTTGGCAGCTTGCGGAACAGGCCCTGTATTTCAAATCGGACCTGAATATTATTATTATGAAAATATGACTAAGGAAAAAGTAGATTTATTGATTGATGAATTAAGAAAAAAGGGATAGAAATTACATCCAAAAAAATTATCATGGGCAAAAAAATATTACTTGAGCATATTGATGTACCGGGAATAAATACCTTGGAGGTGTACAGAAGCAAAGGTGGTTATAAGTCCGTTGAGAAAGCACTCAAGGAAATGACTCCGGATGCAGTAGTAGAAGAGGTGAAGAAATCCGGGCTTAGAGGTAGAGGTGGAGCAGGTTTTCCGACAGGAATGAAATGGAGTTTTCTAGATAAATCTACAGACAAACCTAGATATTTAGTGTGTAATGCAGATGAGTCAGAACCGGGAACTTTCAAAGATAGATATTTGATGCAGCATATACCTCATGCTTTGATAGAAGGCATGATCACCTCCTCATATGCTTTAGGTGCAAGAACTTCTTACATCTATGTTCGAGGCGAAATGATGCATGTAATTCGAATTCTCGAAAAAGCAATTAAAGAAGCTTATGCAGCCGGGTTTTTAGGAGAAAAAATATTGGGAAGCAGTTATTCATTGGATCTGTATGTTCAGCCGGGAGGTGGTGCATACATATGTGGAGAGGAAACTGCATTATTGGAGTCTTTGGAGGGGAAGCGAGGAAATCCCCGGAACAAGCCACCGTTCCCTGCCGTGTCAGGGCTTTATGGATGTCCTACAGTTGTTAACAATGTTGAGACTATTGCAGATGTTCCTTGGATTGTCAATAATGGTGGAGATGCTTATGCGGCGATAGGAGTTGGAAAAAGTACAGGAACAAAACTTATATCAGCTTGTGGAAATATTAATAAACCCGGAGTTTATGAAATTGAGCTTGGAGTTCCGGTAGAGGAGTTTATTTATAGTGACGAATATTGTGGAGGAATAAGCAATGGTAGAGAACTTAAAGCCGTTGTTGCCGGAGGTTCTTCGGTTCCGATTCTGCCTAAAGATTTGATACTCAAAACAGCTAATGGCGAAAACCGTTTGATGACTTATGAATCATTGAGTGATGGGGGATTTGCCACCGGAACAATGTTAGGCTCAGGAGGATTTATCGTGTTTGATGATCAACAATGCATAGTCAGAAACCTATGGAACTTTACCCGATTTTATCACCACGAATCATGTGGTCAATGCAGTCCTTGCAGAGAAGGAACAGGATGGATGGAAAAAGTCTTGCACCGAATTGAACATGGACATGGTCAAATAAAGGATATTGATTTATTAGTCAATATTGCCAAAAATATTGAAGGCAAAACAATTTGCCCATTGGGTGATGCTGCAGCCTGGCCTGTAGCCAGCGCAATAAGACATTTCAGATCAGAGTTTGAGGAGCATGTTAAAAATCCGGAAAGTTGTTGTAAAAAACATTTGCATAGAGAAATTGCTCATGCACATTAATTGAGTAAATTTTGAAAATAAATAACCATCGGACTATTATTGAAGAAAGTAAAAAGTAAAGTTGGAGAATATAAAAAACATATCAATACAATACTTTAAGTCAATCAAAGAGGCAAGACTTGAAGATTGCCGCAAGGTAAATCTCTTGATTGGTTATCCTAATGCTGGTAAAAGCAATATTTTGGAGGCTATGAGCTTGTTTTGTAATGTTGATAAACCAGCTTCATTAAAAAATCTTATGCGGTTTGATAGTTTGAATCAATTGGCATATAATGGAAATTATAGAAATGAAATTCAAGTAAGGTTGAATGAGGAAAAAATAAAGTGTGTTTTTGATTTTAATTCAGCGAATTCCGGCTTATTAAGTTTTTATCAAAATAGTGAAGAAAAATCATTTTTCTCTATTTCATATTCTAATGGTGGAAGCTCATTTAGTATGAACGGTTCTAGCATTGAAAGATTGGATATTGTAAAATACAATTTTACTCAAAATGTAAAATTGCAAAGAAATCAATTTACCAATTTATCTGTTCCTTATGGAGAGAATTTAGTCTCAATATTAGAACTTTATAAGGATTTAAGAGAAAGCATCTTTTTAATTTTGAAAGAATATGGCTTAAAATTTAATTTTAATCAAACCACCGAAGAATTAAATTTACTCAAAGAACTTGATGAAACCACAGTATTGACGATTCCAATTCATCTGACTGCAGATTCTTTTCAAAGACTCATTTTTCCTAAAGCGGCCATAGCTTCAAATCAAAATTCAATTCTACTATTTGAAGAACCGGAAGCACATATTTTTCCGCCATATATCAGGCAGATCACTCAGGATATTTTTGAAAACAAAAACAACAATCAGTATTTTATTACTACTCACAGTACTGACATATTGCAGTTTTTTATAGATAATGAAGAAGTAAGAAATGATTTGTCCGTTTATATTTTACATTATAACCAAGAAACTAAAGTTACTAGGATAAAAGACAAGGATATAATAAGAGTCGGACAGGCAGGAATTGATTTATATTATAACATAGAAAATTTTATATGAACATAGATGACCATATAATGATAGAGTGTTATACAGATACTTTGCTAATAGAAGGATTAGTAAAGCCTAGAAAGAATGGCTATAATCATAAGAGAAATTGTTTTGAAGTAGAAAAAGAGTTCAGAGAAACAAATAATAAAAAAGGAAAGTTCAAAGATGATTTTGCTTTAGGAATAATAGATAAAGATAAAAAGACAGTAGCTTATATAAATGAAATGGAGCTTTTGGATAAAATAGAAAATGAAATTTATTTATTTGGACATAAATTAAAAAAGCATTTTATTATTCAATTGGCTCCGGCGCTTGAAACTTGGCTTATTAATAGATGTAAAGAATCCAATATTAATATGTCAGATTATAATATTCCAAACAATCTTAAAGAACTGGTTGGCAAAACAAAAAGAATGGCAATCAAGAAAGATCCTAACTTAAAATCTTCGTTTCATACTTTAAATAAGTCAAAAAATCCGACAATAGAACAGCTAAAAAAATGGATTACAGTATTAAAAAATAAAAACAGAAATATAATTGATTCAGATATAGTAAATATTAAAGTTTCAGAAAATTAGAAAATGTCAGAATTAATCAAAGTTACAATAGATAATCAAAGCATCGAAGTTCCAAAAGGTACAACGATTCTTCAGGCTGCAAGAATGTTAGGAGGAAATTATCCTCCGGCAATGTGTTATTACTCTAGTTTGAAAAATACAGGTGGCAAATGCAGAGTTTGTCTTGTGCGGGTTGCTCAAACATCCGAAGCAAACCCACGGCCAATGCCAAAACTTGTGGCGTCATGTTTGACTAGAGCGGAGCATGGCATGGTTGTAGAAAATGAGACTTCTCAGGAAGTGGTGGATGCAAGAAACGGAGTGGTTGAATTTTTATTAATTAATCATCCTTTAGATTGTCCGGTCTGTGATCAAGCAGGAGAATGTGATTTGCAAAATCTTTCTTTTGACCATGGCAAGGAGCAAACAAGATATGAGGAAGGGAGGCGTGAATTTGATAGGATAGATATAGGGCCTTATGTTCAGTTGCATATGACCCGATGTATTCTTTGTTATCGATGTGTATATGCTGCAGAGCAACTTACTAATGAAAGAGTACATGGCGTGATTAATAGAGGTGATGTGAGTGAAATTTCTACTTACATACAAAATGCAATTGAAAAAGATTTCTCAGGAAATATAATTGACGTTTGTCCTGTTGGTGCCTTGACAGATAAAACCTATCGTTTTAAACAACGTGTTTGGTTTTCTAAACCTTATGATGCTCATCGTAATTGCAGTAAGTGTTCAGGAAAGACGATTGTTTGGAAAAAGGGAGATGATTTGATTAGAGTTACAGCTAGAAAAAATGAGTTTGGAGAAGTTGAAGATTTTATCTGTAATGAATGTAGATTTGAACATAAGAGCATTAATGATTGGACTATAGAAGGTCCAAGAAAAATGGAAAATGATTCTGTTATTACCGCCAACAAATATGAATTGCCTGTAGTCTCACCGGCAGTTCCAGTTGACGCAAAATTTGTATCCGAATGAGTCCAATAGTTATAAAATTAATCTTTATTTCAGTCATATTTGGTATATCATTATTTATTGCCATGTATTCGACTTATGCCGAGCGAAAGCTTGCAGCATTTTTACAGGATCGTTTGGGGCCTAATCGAGCAGGACCTTTTGGTTTACTTCAACCATTGGCTGATGGAGTCAAACTCTTTTTTAAAGAAGAATTTATTCCGTTAAAAGCCGATAGAATGTTATTTCTAATGGGTCCGGGATTTTTTATGGCAACTGCTTTGATGACTAGTGCCGTGATCCCTTTTGGTCCGGATTTGAAAATAGGAGATACCAATATTGTATTGCAAGCCACAGATCTTAACGTTGGTTTGCTTTATATTTTTGGAGTAGTTTCATTGGGAGTTTACGGAATATTAATTGGAGGTTGGTCATCAAATAATAAATTTTCTTTATTAGGTGCTATCAGAGCTGCTTCACAAAATATTTCCTATGAACTTGCAATGGGATTGTCTATAGTCGCATTAGTAATGATGAGTTCAACACTTTCTTTACGAGGTATTGTGGAACAACAAGCAGGATGGCAATGGAATGTTTTATTCCAACCTTTGGGATTTATTATTTTTATTGTTTGCGCTTTTGCAGAAACGAATAGAGCCCCATTCGATTTACCTGAATGTGAGACCGAACTTGTAGGTGGTTATCATACAGAATACTCTTCAATGAAGTTGGGATTCTTTCTTTTTGCAGAGTATATTAATATGTTTATAAGTAGTGCAGTAATTGCGACTCTTTATTTTGGTGGTTATCATGCTCCATTTATAAGCAGTATGGATCCCGGGATGGCAAAAACATTATTAAGTGTAGGTGTTCTCTTTGCAAAAATATTTTTCTTTTTATTTCTATTTATATGGGTTAGATGGACTTTGCCAAGATTCAGGTATGACCAGTTGATGAATTTAGGATGGAAAATGCTAATTCCATTGGCTGTGGTGAATATTGTTATAACCGGAATTGTATTATTGATGAAAGCATAAATAGACTAAAAGAGAATTTAAATTGATTGTTAGATTTAAGATAATAGTTATTAATAAATAGATACGATGCAATTGACTAATAGAAAAAAAGTAATGGAGCGAAAACCCATGAATTTTTTAGAAAGTATTTACTTGCCTGCGGTTGTAAAGGGAATGGGCATAACCCTGTCTCACCTATTCAAGAAGAAAGCGACAATACAATATCCCGAACAAAAACGTCCAATGAGCAATGTGTTCAGGGGACTTCATGTTTTGCGTCGTGACGAGAAAGGAGCCGAGCGATGTACGGCCTGTGGACTGTGTGCTTTAGCCTGTCCTGCGGAGGCCATAACAATGACAGCAGCAGAAAGGAAAAAGGAAGAAAAGCATCTTTATCGTGAAGAAAAGTATGCAGCGGTTTACGAAATTAATATGTTGAGATGTATATTCTGTGGACTTTGTGAAGAAGCTTGCCCAAAGGCTGCAATTTTTTTGCAAAATGATAAAATGGCTCCTGCGAATTATGATCGTGGAGATTTTATTTATGGAAAAGATAGATTGGTAGAACCATTTTTAACGAATTAATTATGAATATTCAATATATTTTTTATTTTTTATCCGCCTTAACTATTATTTCAGCGAGCTTGGTGATCACATCAAGACACCCTATTCGCAGTGTCTTGTTTTTAGTGCTTACTTTCTTTTGCATCTCGGCACATTATGTTTTACTCAATGCACAGTTTTTGGCCCTGGTCAATATTGTGGTCTATGCCGGTGCGATAATGGTTCTTTTCTTATTTGTGATTATGTTTCTAAACTTGAATCGAGATATAGAGACAAAGCAATCCCTTGTGCCTATGTTTGCCGCAGTTATTTCAGGAGGTTGTATTTTTTTAATGGTCATTTCTGCTCTTGGCAATTCATTGCCTCAAACTGCTCAACCCTTGGATAATAATATCGGATTGGTAGAATCAATAGGCATGAAATTATATCAAGATTATTTAATTCCTATGGAGATAAGTTCTGTATTATTTTTAGTGGCAATGATTGGCGTTGTATTGCTCAATAGAAAGGAACCGATCCAAACTAAAACCATCAATACCACAGTATAAATTTTTTGCAAAATGAATCAAATGCCGGAAATTATTCAAGCAATTCCTCTCACTCATTATATTCTTCTGAGTACAGCATTGTTTGTCATCGGACTTATTGGAGTAATGACAAGAAAGAATGTCATTATAGTCTTTATGTGTATAGAAATAATGTTGAATGCTGTCAATTTGCTTTTTACAGCGGTGTCAAGTTACAATTCAGATTCTGCAGGACAAATCATGGTATTTTTTACGATGGCTGTAGCAGCAGCGGAAGTAAGTGTAGGATTGGCCATTATTGTTATGATGTTCAAAAATTTACAAACTACAAATATTGATTTATTTAAAAGCCTCAAAGGGTAAATAAAACGAAGATGAGTATGAGTGCAAACATGTTAGTTCATTTGATGTTATGGCCACCTTTGATTGGTTTTATTATCAATGGAATATTGGGCTCCAAGTTGAATAAAACTTTTGTTCAATGGATTGGCTGTACAGGCCCATTAGTGTCTTTTATAGCAGCTGTTTTAGCTTATTTTAGTTTTAAAGATCAAAAGACTGTTGTTAGCTTTTATCAATGGATAAACGTTCCGGATTTATTTGAAATCAACTTCGAGTTTTTTTTAGATAATCTGAGCTTTGTGATGTTGATGATAGTGACAGGCGTAGGTACACTGATCCATGCATATTCCGGTGGTTATATGCATGATGATGAAGGGTTTCATCGGTTTTTTGCTTATCTTAATTTGTTTTTGTTTTCGATGTTGTTGCTCATTTTGGGAAGCAATCTTTTGATTCTTTTCGCCGGATGGGAGGGAGTTGGACTTTGTTCCTTTCTATTGATAGGTTTTTGGTATAAAAATACTGACTATAATGCTGCTGCAAGAAAAGCATTTATAATGAATAGAATAGGAGACTTAGGGTTTCTTATTGCAATGATTTTGATAGCATACCAATTTCAGACATTAGACATCAGAGTTATTTTGGATGGTGCAAAGCAATACCCTATCAATGAGCCATTCAACGTAATGATCACTTTGTTCTTATTTGTTGGAGTGTGCGGAAAATCTGCTCAAGTTCCTTTATTCACCTGGTTGCCTGACGCAATGGCAGGACCTACTCCGGTTTCGGCTTTAATTCATGCTGCCACAATGGTAACTGCAGGAATCTATTTGGTAGCAAGGTTGAGTGCTATGTATACTTTAACTCCGATCACAAATCAAATTATCATTGGAGTAGGTTTGATCACTGCATTGATTGCGGCTTTTACTGCATTAAAGCAAAATGATATCAAAAAAGTTTTGGCGTACTCTACAGTAAGTCAATTGGGATATATGGTCGTGGCACTTGGAGTTGGTGCATACACAACAGCTGTTTTTCATGTGGTAACCCATGCTTTTTTTAAGGCATTGTTATTCTTAGCTGCGGGTAGCGTAATTCATGGTTTGCATGGAGAGCAAGATATTTCTAAAATGGGAGGATTAAAAGAAAAAATGAAGTGGACACACTTGGTTTTTCTCATCGGCACATTGGCGATTATTGGCTGTCCACCATTTGCTGGATTTTTCTCAAAAGATGAAATTTTAGCTGCGGCCTATGGTCATCATATCATCATTTTCATTTTGCTTTCTATTGCTTCTGTTTGTACAGCCTGGTATATGTTGAGATTGTATTTTTCTTGTTTTCATGGGCAATATAGAGGAGATCATCACAGTTGGGACCACGCACATGAATCACCTGTAATTATGCTTGGGCCGCTTTTTGTATTGGCAATCTTAGCTACAATAGGAGGATTTTTTGGTTTGCCTGAGATCACACATCAAACTCATTTAATGCATGATTTTTTAAGCAAATCAGTTCAAGATACTTCACATCACCCTTCTCATTTGTTTGAAATCGTGTTATGGCTTGTTACGATTATCGTTTTGGTATCATTGTTTATTATCACCAAGAAAAGATACTCAAATAAATCAATCGAAGAATACAATGGCTCTGATACAGGCATAAGCAATGTGTTTCGAAATAAATTTTATTTGGATGAAATCTATGATTTGATTATAATAAAGCCTGTGTATTCTTTAGGAAATTGGTTGAAAACAACATTTGAGCATCAATTTGTTCAAGGGATAATGTATTTGCCTTCCACTGTATTAAGTAAAGCAGGTACAAATCTCAGAGCTTTGCAATCCGGAAATACCGGAATGTATATTTTGGCAATGATATTAGGTTTAGTAATTTTCTGTTTAATGTTTATCTTCAAATTGGTATAATATGCTGTCTGCTTCTCTATTGTTTGTATTGCCTTTAGTTTTTGGACTGCTATGCTTCTTTTTGAAGTCAAGACCGGCATACTATGTTTCCTTGATCGGTTCTGTAAGTTCTTTATTTTATTTTATTTTTTTACTTATCAATTATACTGCAACTCAAGGAACATTGTTTGGTTGGGAGTTTGAATGGATTGCAAAAATGCACATCAACTTGCATTTGGCTTTGGATGGCATGACAATCTTACCATTATTTTTAAGTAATTTGATTGGGATGATCAGCATTTTTAGTGCATTTGCATATCAAGATAAACGCAATGGATCTTATTTTGGATTATTGCTAATGAGTATTGCATGTCTCAATGCTTTTTTCATGGCTCAGAATCCGTTTACCTTTTATTTGTTTTTTGAATTAGCCTTAATCCCCATTTATTTTCTGGTAATCCAATGGGGAGGGCCACAGGCTAAAAAGTCTGTGTTTACATTTTTTATTTATACTGTATTTGGTAGTTTTTTACTGCTTGCGGCGTTGATTTATTTTTACAGTTATATTGGTATAAACGTTGCAAACAACTGGAGTGATGTGTACTTAAATAAAATTCCTGAGCACCTGCAATATTGGTTTCTTATAGCTTTTTTTATAGCATTTGGAATAAAATCTCCTGTCTTTCCTTTTCATTCATGGCAGGCCAACTTATACGAACAAGCAGATAAACCCACTGTTATTTTGATTGCTGCCGTGATGTCCAAAATGGGAATTTTTGGATTTTTAAGATTTAATCTAATTGTACAACAGGCCTTGCAACATTGGGGAACGGAGTTGATTGTACTCTGTTTGATTGGTGTGATCTATGGTGCACTTATCGCATGGAGACAAAATCATTTCAGTAGATTGTTGGCGTTTTCTTCTTTATCCCACATGGGATTGATAGCAGCGGGAACATTGACTGTAAATGCGATTGCAATGGAAGGGGCTTTGTTTCAATGTTTAGCTCACGGGATAGCGGTTGCAGGATTGTTTTTGGTTGCAGATGTTGTGGCAAGAAAAACCGGAAACGAGGCATTGGATGGCAGTAGCGGGATGGCAAAAGTCAATCCAAGATTGGCAACCTATTATTTTATTCTTGTTTTGGCATCTGTAGGTTTGCCTCTTACCAGCGGATTTGTTGGGGAATTGCTATTGATCAGCGCACTCACAAAATATCAGTTGGGTTTGGGAATCATTGCCGGAGTATCTATTATCCTCGGTGCAGTATATATGTTGCAATGTTATCAAAGGATGATGTTTGGAGCCGGTGTGCAAGATATATCAAAAGCCGATCTTAGTTTATTTGAAGACTATGGATTTATTATTTTGATCATTTTGGTTTTTGCACTTGGATTCTTTCCTATCCAGTGGTTTCAATTAGCATTTTATGGAGTCACTCAATTTGGTGATTATTTTATGTCCCATTAATTATTATTGAATTATGATTTTATCTATAAGCTGTCTTACTGTTTTTGCTATTCTGATCTTGTTTTTTGGATTCATTAAGCAAAGGGGTTTTATTATTCCTTTAGCTATGACAGCAATTATCCTTTCGGCTGCGACTTTGTATTATGGCATGGATGTAGGAACTCAATTCTCTGCACAGATGCTTGATTCTGCAGGCAAGCCAAGAATTTTGAGCTTGATTTTGTTGGGAATTGCATTTTGTATTCTGCCGTTTATACAGCATTATCAGTCACGAGGGAATGAAGAAGTTGGTGACTTTACAGGTATATTTTTATTGGCTTTGTGTGGTGGCATATTGATGATTTCTTACAATAATTTTATTATATTATTTCTTGGAGTGGAAATACTGTCTATAGCAATGTATATTTTGGCGGGATCGGATCGCAGAAAAACAAGATCAAACGAAGCCGCTATAAAGTACTTTATCATGGGAGCCTTTGCAAGTGCCTTATTATTGTTTGGTATTGGATTGTATTATGCTTCTACTTTGAAATTACAAGTAGGTTCATATCCTAACTCTCAAGGAATGTTGTTGGATATTTCCATATTATTTATACTGTGCGGTTTTTTGTTTAAACTTGCATTAGTTCCATTTCATTTTTGGGCACCGGATGTTTATGAAGGGACTCCAACTATTTTTACTGCTGTGATGTCTACCATAGTTAAAATTGCCGGATTTGCGGCCCTGTATAGATTTATTGCTTTGAGTGGAGATTCAATGCCGGGATGGACGGTTTGGTTTTTTGGATTGGTGATTTTGGCTTCATTATTATTAGGAAATATTTTGGCTGCAGCCCAAAAAAATGTCAAAAGGCTTTTAGCTTATTCGGGAATTGTTCAAGCAGCATTTATTTTGATGGGTCTGGTCAGTCTTCAAGCTAAGACAGAATACATTTTTATTTTTTATTTAGTCGCATATTCAATAGCTTCTTTAGTTAGTTTTTGTGTTACTCATTTTGTTGAGCAACAAGCCGGAAGTGATCATTTGGATTCATTTGCCGGATTGTACAAAAGCAATCCTTTTTTGGCTATTGTAATGACCGTGGCTTTATTATCCCTTGCAGGAGGTCCGCTTACAGCAGGTTTTTTAGCAAAGTTATTTTCTTTGTTTCAAATGGCGCGATTGGACCTTGTTGTTTTGACTGTAGTAGGCTTAGTCACAGCAGTAATTTCTATGTATTATTACATTAAAATAATAAATTCTATGTTTTCCGGTTCTGCAGATCAAAGGTGGGATATTTCTTGGACCTACAAGACCGTATTTCTTGTACTGTGTATAGTGACAATAGTATTGGGTGTATATCCACAATTACTTACAGGTATATTATAGACCAAAATTTTTTCTCCCATAAAAAAAATCCTCCAGCAGATTAAACTGCCGGAGGAAACGCAATCACCTATTGTGAAAAAACCACCCTATTGTCTAACTACACGGACTACGCTTTATGAAAAAATAAACCCTGTACCATAATTATAAATTTCATTTTCATTCAACTCTATAACTGAATATTAATATATTTCAAAACGGTATGAATATTATCTTATTAGAAAAAGAAATTAATTTTCATTTTCAAAAAAAACCCGAATGTTTTATTCTTGCTTCCTAAGTATAATTTTTTTAACAACCAATTGGAGCAAGAAAAATATTATTACCACACAACTTAAGAACCGTTGAATAAAACATTCAGGAACTATTAAACCAAAATCTCAATATTTCAAATGATTTTAGTCCTTCAATTCCCAAATCTAAAGGGATTGAAAATTGACGTTTGTAAAGCGACTTAAAAAGTGGACAGGTAATACGGCAAGCACTCAAAAGTTTTTTGGGGCTACAGATTGAGTAGAATACAATTGCATTACCTGGTCCACATAAGCTCTTCGATTGGGAGAGAGCATAAGACAAATAGAAAATATGTATTAAGGCTAAACAAACGTAAGACTAAATAATAGGAGAACTGTAAAACATGATTGAAGAATGCAATCAAAAAAAACTCTTACAGTTTTTTCAGAACCGTCAAATAATTCTGAGCTTGTTCAAAAGGATGGTACAAGATTAAAGTGATTCCTGAACCTGTCCAAATTTTTATAAGACTTTTTGGTAAAATTGGGTGTTTCCCCAAACTTAATAAATAAAGAAATCAGGATTTTCCATGATGTTTTATCTTTGCCCTAAGATAAAAAGATTGGATTGCCTCTTATTCAACAATACTCAGCTCTTCCTGATTCTCAGATCGTGATATGGCGTATCGAAGAAGAGTTATCATATTTTGATAAGGATGATCTCATTGCTCCTGAACTGCGCTCGGAACTTGCAACCTTGCATCCTATAAAGCAGAGAGATTATCTGGTGAGCAGATTTTTGTATAAAGAATGTTTGGGGATCGATCCGGTGAAGAATCTGAGAAAAGATAGTTATGGAAAGACATGGACCAATATCCCGAATTTGTTTGTAAGCATAAGCCATACTAAGCAATGGATCGCTATAGCCCAAGCTCATCGGAATGTTGGCTTGGACATTCAGTCTTATGAGAATAAAATTGAGCAAATTGCGTTTAAATTTATGTCTGATGAGGAAATGGAACAGTTGGAACTTTGGAATATCAGTTTTGATCGAATTAAATTACTTTGTCTTTATTGGTCTCTAAAAGAAGCTGCTTATAAATGCTATGGCAAGAAAGAATTGATTTTTAAAAGAGATATCAAAGTAACTTGTCTATTTGAGCTTGGATCACAGAGGCCTGTGCTGTCTGTAGTAGTGAACAAGTTGGATCAAAATTTTAAATATCAAGTTTATTATGAATTACAAGAAAACTTTGCGCTTGTTTTGGTCTCAGAATAAGATTGTGCTTTGTGCACTTGTAGGATTTTGTGTGTTAATAGCCTGTAAGTCCAAGCAAGCAACGTCAGAGCAGAGACAGGAACAAAATTGGGAAGAGAAAGCGCTTAGACCAACAGAAGATTTTTTGTTGTTTTACAAAAAATTTCATGATGACAGTGTGTTTCAATTGGCGAGTATTGTATTTCCCTTGGAAGGACTTCCGGATCAGGCTGACCCGGATTATATAGGCAGTGATAAGTTTTATTATACACGAGATACGTGGGTAATTCAAACGGGATCATTGGAAAGCAATAAAGATTTTGATCATGAATTCAAGGTCATTCTTCCAACCCTCATTGAAGACATTTATACCCACAAAGAAAATAAAATAAAAGTGATCAGAAGGTTTGCAAAAGCCTCTGAAGGTTGGCGCTTAATCTATTATGCGGGTCTAAATTTTTACAAAAATCAAGAGTGAAAGAACAAAGTTGCTTATTTAGCCCCGGCAGTAGGGAGCTGAGGCGACCGTATGACGGGACTGAGATTGCAAGCAAGAGGCCGAAATCTGCTGCTCCAAATATTGAGATTGACCCCTAAGTACTTGATCATTAGGTGATTTAACCATAATTTAGGAATTTTTGAACAGGTTTTATTGTATTTTTGAGGTTCTGAAAAGCGCGAACAGCGTCTGAATTGATAAAATGATCTTAGTTTAAAAGATTGGGAGATGATAAGGAAATGGATTTTTATTGTTTTAGCTTGTTTTACTTCATTGGTTCTTTGGTCACAACCAACGAATGATCAATGCAATACGCCTATAAAATTGGGCGATGTGACTAAGTATTGCAGCAAAGTTGGGGAATACAGTTTACAAGGGGCAAGCCCCAGCGGATATGGTCCCTCAACATGCTGGACAAGTATGAGTGGAGATGTATGGTTTACTTTTAGGGCATTTGCCAGTGATGTGAGTATTACCATTATTGGAACCAACTCAACGAATCCGGGGGGAGCCGGTGGAACGCTAAAGGGAATGCAGGCTTCATTGTATTCCGGAATTTGTGGAGGTACAATATCCGAGTTGAATTGTGCAAATGATGTGAATTTGGTGGGGACTACGACGATGTATGAAGGTGGCTTGATCGTTGGGCAGGATTATTATATAAGAGTAGATGCTGTGCAGGGCCAAACAGGGACTTTTCAGTTGTGCATCAATAATTATTTTCCTCCGGCACAACCTGAACAGGATTGCAATAATGCTACGCTGCTTTGTAATAGTGAGCCATTTGTAGTTAAAGCTATCCTTGGAGCCGGTTTGGTGAGAGATGAGGGTAGAGGCTCTTGTCTCGGAGAGGGAGGTGGAATCTCGGCATCTGAGCAACAATCTATTTGGTTTTCTTGGATAGCAGCCGCTCGATGCACTCTTACTTTTACAATAACGCCACTGAATCAGGGTGATGATATAGACTTTGCTTTATATGAATTGCCCAGCGGGCTAAGAAATTGCAATGATAAAGTTTTGGCTCGTTGTAACGCAAGTGCGCCTCCTTGCAGTCCTACAAGAAGAGTTCCTTATTCTACGGGTCTTAGCTTGACAGATAATGATATATCCGAAAATTTTAATTGTGATGCAGGGGAGAATGCCTTTTCTAAATATCTGATATTGGAGCAGGGAAAAGCCTACGGTTTGTTGATTAATAATTTTACTGCATCAGGTCAGGGCTTCTCTATAGAATTTGATGGCTGTGATTTTCAGGGTCCGGAGGCAGCCTTTACCATTGATCCATTGATTGGATTAAGGTGTGAAACCGATTTTACAATTACAGACAGCAGCAGTTTTGCTATAGGGAGAATAGTAAGTTATGAATGGAACTTTGGGAAAGATGCAGTGCCTCAAACTGCCTCGACCAAAGGACCTCATAAAGTAAGATATAATTCTTTTGGAGAAAAATTTATTACTCTTACCTTATTGACAGACTTAGGTTGTAAGGTTACAGAGGTCAGAAGATTGTATGCTGAACCTTGTTGTGAAGATCTTCCTACTTTAAGATTGAATGTGGACAGTTTACTTAATTTGAAATGTAATAACTCTAATGATGGAAAAATTGTGGTAAGTGGAAGGCAGGGAAATCCATATTATGATCAAACAACAGGATCAAATTATTTTTTATATAGTTTGGACGGTTTTAATTATTTACCAATATCAGCTTTTGCCAATTTGCCTGCCGGAAGTTATAAATTGTATATTCAGGATAGGAAAGGTTGTGTTGATAGTACCACAGTTACAATTTCTGAGCCTCCTCCAATAAGCCCAAATGCTGGCTCAAATCTTGAAATAGATTTAGGAGAGTATGTGACGCTGTCCGGAAGTGCAACACCTGATGATATATATCAATACATGTGGCTTGGTGACAGTGTTCAATGTATGACTTGTCAGACCACTCAGGTCAGACCCATCAATAGTGGATATTATAAACTCAAGGTTACTAATCAGAATGATTGTATAGGATATGACTCTGTCTATATTCAGGTGAATAAATATTATGATGTTTTTGCACCAAATGTATTTTCCCCTAATGGAGATAATGTAAATGATTTTTTCAATATTTTTGGATCTTCGGCAGTATTGCATGTTGAAAGTTTGAAAATTTTTGATCGATGGGGAGATCTTGTTTATGACGGGAAATATGTTCCTATCAATAATCCATTGGTGGGTTGGGATGGAAGATTTAGAGATAAGCCAATGAATCCGGCAGTATTTACCTATGTTGCAAAAGTCAAATTTATTGATGGAGTGATAAAGGATTTGGCCGGAGAATTTACCTTGGTCAAGTAGAAAAAAATAAGCTAAAAGGTCTTGCAATTTTTGAGTAATAAAGAGATTAATCATTCCATTCTAAAGAAAGGAATAAATTTTATTTTTAGTGTGTGCATTTTGGTATTCTCCTGTCAAGAAAACAGAATAGAGATGAGTGATGCAGAGGCTGCCAATTTTCAGAACAAGGAGTTGATTCATGATGTAGTGATTTATTACAGTGATTCAGGTAATGTAATTGTCAAAATTGTTTCTCCGGAGTTGGTGAGATACACCAAGTTGAATCAGCAAAAAGAAGAATTTACCAAAGGCTTGGTGTGCTATTTTATCAATAAACAAGACAGTAGTGACCAAAGCAAATTATCCTCCAAGTATGCAATTCGGGATGCATTTACAAGACTAACTACTCTGCAAGACAGTGTCGTTTTTATCAATGGAAAAGGAGAGACAATGCGCAGCTCAGAATTGATATGGGATGAACCTGGCCGTAAATTGTACACAGATAAATTTGTACGGATAACGAGAAAAGAAGAATTAATTCAAGGATACGGATTTGAGTCCGATGAGAGATTTTCTTACAGTACGATGAAGTATATTGATGCGCAGATTCCTGCTGCAAAATTATTTAAAGAGGAAAAAGAATAAAGATAGATGACAGTATTTTTGATTTTATTTTTTTTATTATTAACGGCTTTTTTTGCGGGATCAGAAATAGCATTCTTTACGGCCAATAAATTGGCTGTAGAAATTAAGAAAAGCAGAGGAAGTAAAAGTGGAAAAATTCTTTCTGAGTTTTTTGATAATCCGGATCATTTTATTTCTGTAATGCTTGTAGGAATCAATATTTCTTTAGTCATATTGTCCTATCTTCTCACAGATTTTTTTGCCTCCTCATTATCTCAATTGAATTTGTCCGAAGCCAGTGCATTATTTGTAAATACATTGATAGTAACTTTTATAATATTAATCTTCGGTGAGTTTATTCCGAAAGCTGTATTTAGATTGCATGCCAATACACTATTGATGACATTGGCCTATCCTTTGTATTTTTTTTACAAGCTCTTGTTGTGGCCGGCTAAACTCTTATCAGGGACATCAAATTTTATCATTAAAAATATTCTTAAAGTATCCGTAGAAAAGTCTAGACCAAGATTTACGAATTTAGATTTGGAACATTATATTCAGGGAGAGGCTAAGATTTCTGAAGAGGTCATCGATGCAGATATATTTAAAAATGCCTTGCAGCTCAAGCAGACCAAAGTCAAGAGTTGTATGGTGCCCCGAAGAGAAATTATCGCTATTGATGTGAAGGATAGTATACAAGATTTGAGAAATAAATTTTCGGAATCCAGTTTGTCAAAGATTGTAGTTATCGATGATGACATAGATAATGTTCTTGGATATATACACCATCAACAGATGTTTAAAGAAGCCAAGACCATCAAGTCCATTGTAATGGATATGCCGTTTGTTCCGGAGACATTGAATGTTTATGATTTAATGTTGAGAATGAACAAGCTTAGGATTTCTGTAGCTTGTGTTGTAGATGAGTTTGGTGGTACAGCAGGGATAATAACATTGGAAGATATTTTGGAAGAGATTTTTGGTGAGATAGAAGATGAGCACGACAAGGAGGAATATGTGGAGCAGAAAATAAGCGAAACCGAATTTATATTTAGTGGTAGGTTGGAATTGCATTATTTAAATCAAGAATACGGTTTTGATTTCCCTGAAGGAGAATACACTACCTTGTCGGGATATCTCGTAATGAGCAGTGGAGTAATACCTCAGCAAGGAGCTGAGTTATTGTTGGAAGACTGTAGATTTATTTTGGAGCAGGTCAGTGATACAAGAATAGAATTGGTAAAAATTATTAAGTTGGATGGAAATAATTAAATTAAGGTTTGGACTTATACAATTTGAGTTGACTGACTTTTTCTGCAACAATATAGCCTTGTCTTAAACCTTCTTCGCAATCCATTCTAAAGTGAGCTCCAATATAAAGCCTGGAAAGAGCATTTTCTAAAGCCATAGATTGAAAGTCTTTGAACGTTCTAGGGGTGCCTATAAATTCTTTTCTACCCTTGTGTGTATTGTCTGTAAAATTAATTTTTGTACCAAAATAAGATTGCAAAATGCTCGAAGCACAGGCTCCAAAAGCAGAGTGCCCGGAAGGATAAGCAGGGAATGGAGGAGTATCATGTAAAGGTTGCCATGAGGACGAGATCACTCTATTGATGTAAGTCTCAGGTCGTTCAACATTATAATAATACTTATCAGTCCAAACTTTGACAACAGCATCATTTAATCCAAGCCCAATTTTCAATCTTAATTCGATCATTTGTTGAATTGAAACCGGAAATTTTTCCTCCAACTGAATAAGAATACTGAGCCATCTGCTCGCGGGGTTGAGAGCTATTCCCGGGAAATCATCACTCCAAAATTCTGCAATCCATCTGTTCTCATCACTTAGGGGTTGAGATAATTGGCATAATTCAAAAGCTTCTGCGAAAAATCTTGAATTTCTATCCTCCGAAAATTCTATTGGAGGATTAGATTTGATTTCTTCGGGTTTTACTACGAAGGTCCTTGTCCTATTCCAATGAGGCAAGAGAGCCGGCATTTGATGTGCACCTGTAGGTCTCCACTTTCCTTTACCTTCCGGTGGGTGATATCTTGGATCATAATTATACAAAAAAGACTGATGGGAGGTGGAGTCCATTTTGGAATAATCATAAATAAATTGTGCATTTTCCAATCCGTATTGATCAGAAAGATCTACAGCATCTTCGGGAAAGTATTTATAACAATCTTCCTGAATTTTTTTGTAAATCACATCTGCCTGTTTGAGTAAATTCATATTGGCGCTTATAAAAAATTGTTTGGCCAACTCATGTAAACATGCATTAATGGCGGCGGCGTGACTAAACTTGGTTCCAGAATATGGCTTGTATTTTATTTCAGGAAATAATTCATGCATCCCGACAGAGCTGTCTAATACCGGCAATGAGCATTGCCAAACACCTAGCCCAAGATAAGCGTACAATCTTGCACTTACAGGCGGTCTATAGCCATCTGTGTTCCAATCTAAAATCTTGAATTCTTTGTACCAAGTGTGTAATGCTTTTCTTGCAAGATCATTCCCTATATCATTGGTCTCTGAATTTTTGCATGAGAAGAAAAAACAAAATGCCAATAGCGTCCAAAGACTGATTCCTATACTTGATTTTACCGGAGCCGGATCAATAGCATTAACTTCCTGATTGATAATCTCCTTTGATTGAAACTCTGCACGTGGAATGACGACAGTAAAACTGGTTCCATTTTTTTCGGAAGAATTGACCTGTATATCAAATTGATGAAGTTGAACAATGCTTTTAACCAAATGCAAACCGATTCCGGTTCCTTTCTTTCTTGCTTGAGTCGAGCTTCTATAAAATGCTTCGAAGATTTTGTCCAATTCATGTTGTGGAATGCTTGGTCCTGAATTATGAAATTCTATAGAAATGGACTCAGGATGAGTAAGGTCTACTTTGACAGATACAAAATGTTGAGGAGAAAACTTGCAAGCATTCTCCATTAAGTTCATGAATGCAATTTTGAGGAGAGCTGCATTGGCAGTAATCATCAATTGCTTTTCATCTCCGGGAAAATCTGAAAAGTGTAACGAGACCTGATATTGAGGAAAATTTTTGAGAAAATACTCACGACAATCATAGATGTGCTCGTCAATCTGAATCAAACTCATAGGAATCCGCTCACCCTCACTGTGCACTCTTGCCAATTGCAAAAGTTTTTCCATCGTTTGACTCATTTCTTTAATGTCTTCATGAATAGACTCAATTGCCTTTTGGTATTCCTCTTGAGTGCGATCTTTTGAGTTTACAAATTGGAGTTGAGTATCAATGGCTGCCAATGGATTTTTAAGTTCGTGCGAAACATTGGCAATAAATTTTTTCTGAACATTGAACGCGAGATCAATTCGTTCAAGAAGATTGTTGAATGTTTTGACAAGATGACTCAGCTCATCATCAGATCCCTGATCTTTGAGCCGTGTAGAAAGCTTGGCGGGAAGGATAGCATCAACATCTTCTACAATGTGCGACACCGGACGCAGAGATTGTCCCGCAAAAAACCAGCTGGAAAGGATTACAAAAAAAATTGTCACTACAAAGCAAAGAATCAGAATGTTTCTCAGTTTGTTGAGCTTGCTAAGATCGGCCACTTCTTCAGAAAGACTTAGATATACATTGCCTTTGGGAGTGAAGTGACGGGCTCCAAAAACATGAAATTGATTGCGATTCAATTTGGCAAAACCGTCTCGATTGATTACAGACAATAAATGTTGATCCGGCTCGCTCGGTTGTCCTGTTAAAGAAAATACACATTGAAAATTTTGGTTGTATATTGATGTGTTGGCAGTGAATGGAAGTTTAATTTTTGGACTTAGGCTGTCAGTTTCTTTGGTCTGGACAATGGGTTTTAATTCTTCTTCATGTCTGAGAACCATTTCTGCAGTCATTCTGGCTTTATTCTCCAACAGTGTATAAAATTCTTCATGAATGTGCTGCTTAAACAATTCGTATATAAAAAAGCAGGCAAGAGCAAATATTCCGGCTGAAACCAAAAAAAATTGAAGTGTAAGTTTGTTTCTAATTTTCACAGAAGCAGATTTTATACGCTTTGAATGCCGGAATAGAGATAGAAAATCTGAACTCCAAATGGAAGTCCCAAACCATCTAAATCATAACTATAATAAAACCCTTTATTACTGCATTTGGTTTGTAATAGCTTACAAAAGTATCAAATTCTTAAGATATTCTAAGTTCTATGCACTATACTGTTTAAAATTCTATGATCCGGTGTAGGAGTCATCATTAGTTTCATTAACTTTGTAATTTCAACCAAATTACTTGTCTTGCAATGAAAATCATTTGGATTATTCAATTATTATTTCTGATTTGTTTTATGTCATGTCAACATTCTCACGGTCCTGTACATGTGCTGCAGGAAATAAATTACGAGTCTCAAGGAAAGCAATACAGCTCCTTTTTTGCCTATGACTCAAGTTCTTTGGATAAGCGCCCAACGATATTGGTATTGCATGAATGGTGGGGAATGAATGACTATACTCTTTCTAGGACAAAGCAACTGGCAGAACTGGGCTACAATGCATTAGCCGTAGATATCTATGGCAACAAGCAAGTAGGAAATAATCCTCAAGAAGCTTCAGCATTATCCAAACCGTTCTATGAAAATCCGGAACTGGTTCAACAGGCAGTAAAGTCAGCATTAGCAGCGGTTAAGCAAAATCCAAGAGTAGATCAGGATCAAATCGCGGCTATTGGATATTGTTTTGGAGGTGGAATGGCTTTGAATCTGGCAAGGTTGGGAGCGGATATGAAAGCTGTGGTATCATTTCACGGAAGCTTGTTGGGAACTCCTGCTGATGCAAATTTATTGAAGGCAAAGATTTTGGTGTGCCATGGTGCCAATGATCAATTCATTAGTATGGATGAGATAGAAACATTCAAAAAGCAAATGGATTCAATCAAAGCAGATTATAAATTTGTAGAATATCAGGGAGCTACTCACGCTTTTTCCAATCCGGATGCTACACGAAAGGGACAAGAATTTAATCTTCCTATTGCTTACAACGAGGCCGCCGACACCAGCTCTTGGAATGAAATGAAATTATTTTTTAAGAGCGTTTTTGAGCCTAAATAAATTCTACTTTCGTTTGGCTTTATCCAATAGAAAAGAAAGATTATGGACTTAAGCTGTAAAGTCTTGGAAAGAAATCAATGTTTGATAAGTGAAAAAATAAGGATAAAAATTAGACCCGATTGAAATGGAGGTGCGGAGCACCGGAAAGTAAAGCGGGACTCAGGCTAAAAGTAAAAACTTTGAGTCTGCCTCTCCCAAAAAATGCATTATCTTTTGTTTAATTATGTTCGAGCACTAATACTCCGTCTGCCATGAAC
The DNA here is from genome assembly GCA_002360455.1 of Saprospiraceae bacterium UBA3362. Taxonomy (GTDB): domain Bacteria; phylum Bacteroidota; class Bacteroidia; order Chitinophagales; family Saprospiraceae; genus Vicinibacter. The sequence continues at coordinate 30,427 of DEQQ01000084.1, read as the reverse complement.
TTTTGTTTGGTCTCCGGCTTGGTTATTGCGTCTATTTCTGCTTGTGACTTTCCCTCGTCTTCTGCATAGTGTTTTAGCTCATCTACTGATGTGACTTCATTATAGGCAACACCTTTGAGAACGACCTTGCTTCCTCCCAAATCTTTAGGCATAAAAAAAGCATAATCTTTGAATTTGACAAAAAGTTCCGAGCTATCATTTCCCGGCATTCGCAGCGTCATCCAGCATCCTTTTACCTGACAAACCTCTTGCACAAAGCCGGTGACTTTGCACATTATGGAGTCATTGGTTTTTAAATTAGCGAAAACATCCGAAAGAGCAACTGCGCCGTCTGCATTGATAACTTCTCCAAAGGTCTCTGTCTTCTGTAACAGAATTTCCTGTCCTTCTTGGGCTGTGCCCGGTGCAGCCAATTGAGCTTGTTTTTCATTCTTACAAGCAAACATAGAAAGCAAAGAAACAAGGAAGAGAGTAAATTGGGGCTTAAGACTTTGGGTAAACATAATAAAAATAAAAAGTTCTGTTAAATAAGAAATGCAAAGGTAATATTTATTCAGCATGAGCAATATTTTGTGTTGAATGAATGTTGTAAAATGAAATGAATGATTTTTCAAAAAAGATTTTCATATTAAATTATTTCTTAATATAATAAATATTATTTTATTCCGAAGTACTTTTACCATTCAATCATCAGTTAATATTTATTTGTAATGCGTAAGTTATTGTTATTCAGCTTTTTGATTTTTTTAGGGGAGAGTGCTGCGGCTCAGCGTTGCATCAAAGGAGATTGTAAAAATGGATTTGGTACTTTGATGTATTCGATGAATGTGAGGTATACCGGTGAGTTTAGAAATGGAAAAATGCATGGCAAAGGCATTTACTATTATGCAAATGGAGGAAAATATCTTGGTGAATGGCAAAATGGCCAAAGACAGGGTGAAGGCAAGTGGATTCAGGCCAATGGGAATGTGTATCAAGGGAGTTTCAAGACAGATAAGCCATTCGGACAAGGGACTATGGTGTTTAAGAATAATGATAAGTATGTAGGAAACTGGTCTAATGAAATGCCCAATGGGAAGGGGACTTTTTATACTGCTCATGGAGAGCGTTATGAGGGAGATTTTGTGAATGGAGAATATGAAGGGCAGGGCATTTATTATTATAAAGACGGAGCCGTATATAAAGGAGATTGGAAGAAATCAAAGAGAAACGGAAACGGAGAATATAAAGATAAAAATGGTGTAGTCAAATCGGGTCAATGGGCAAATGATGTTGCCTTGAAGGTTTTTGAAGAGGAACTTGATGATTTGGTATTTGAAGCTGATCCGGATGCCGGTCCCGGTAAGAAGCCCAATAGTAATTCGGAAGTGAAGCCGGAAGAGACCTCGACGACACCAGCAAGTCAAACGGAACAAAACAAAGCTCAAACTTCGAGCTCACAGGCTCCGGCTACAGAATCTCATGTTGAAGAAAATTTACCCAATTGTAATCAAGAATATTGTGAATCCGGTCGAGGAATTCTAACTTATGCGGATGGATCAAAATATGTTGGAGAGTTTGTTGAGGGAGATCCGGAAGGAAAGGGCATCTGTTACTACGCTAATGGAGACCGATACGAAGGGCAATGGAAAAACCATGCCCCAAATGGTGAAGGAGTAATGTTCTTTGCTAGTGGCGTGGTTTATGGAGCAATGTGGGATAATGGCAATGCGGTAAAACAAATTCATAGCAGAGAAGAATATAAATTCAATCAGCAGGTAAAAGTGGATTACAATAAGGAGGTCAAAATTTGGGCAGTGGTGGTAGGTGTTGCGAAGTATGAGCACATGCCTGCGTTAAAATATGCAGATGATGACGCTTACAAGATTTATGCTTTTTTGAAAAGTCCTGAAGGAGGTGCTCTGCAAGATGAGCAGATTCGAGTATTGGTAGATGAAGATGCAACACGAGCCAATATGATCAGAGCGATGAATGAGATTTTTCTTAAAGCGGATGATAATGATGTCATCATGCTTTATTTTAGTGGACATGGTTTGGAGGGGACATTTTTGCCTATAGATTATGATGGATTCAAGAACAGCATACATCATGATGAGATCAAAGAGTTGTTTTCTAAGAGCAAGGCTAAGCACAAAGTATGTTTTGCAGATGCCTGCCATTCCGGAAGTTTACTTGCGGCCAAAAGTCCTTTTGCATCATCACTTATGTATTTTTATGATGAATTGGACAAAGCAAGTGGAGGAACAGCGTTTATGATGTCAAGCAAAAGCAAAGAATTTTCGTTGGAAGATGGAGGATTGCGTCAAGGCATATTTTCCCATTTTTTAATCCGAGGATTGAAGGGTGAAGCAGATACAGATAAAAATAATACAATCACAATTCAAGAGTTATTCAATTTTGTATCGACTCAGGTTAAAACCTATACTGTAGGTGCGCAAACTCCAATGATTGCAGGTGATTATAACGAAAATATGCCTGTTGGATTTATAAGAAAATAGGCAGACTTTTTATCATTTTATTTTGCTCTAACAGGGATAGAATAGAAATGACAATTAATTTCTAAGATAAGAACCAATCAACTTTTTATTCTATTAAAAAAGCAAAATCAAATCAACAATTTCAATCCAAGTTATTGATTCATTTCTGCTGCAATTATTTCGGGGAAGAGGTCCGGAGAGCATGAAATACAATTCATACCTAGGGCGGCTAATTTATGGGCAATGTCATTATTATAATTAAATTTTCCGCTGTCGTTTATAGCAAGAATACCTTTCATGGTTAGCCCCGAATTCTGAAAGGATTGAACTTGAGCAAGTAAACTGTTCAAACTTCCATACTCGTCCATATCGCTGATCAGGAATAAGAAAGAATTTTTTGGATTGCGCATTTTCTGTGCTACAAAATGCATTGCTTGTGCAATATCGGTTCCACCTCCAAGAGGAAGTGAAAAAAGTAAAGCAACAGGATCTTGCGAAATTTCTGTGAGATCTGTTACCTCATCGCTAAAGTAAATTAAGTGTGTTCTGATTGTTCTTAAAGAGGCCAAGATAGATCCAACGATAGATGCATAAACTGCAGAATCCGTCATTGATTCGCTTGTGTCTATTACAATAAAAAGTTCCGGGAGTTGATATGATTTTGTAAAGCCAAACCATTGTTCAGGAATTACTTTTTGGAGATCTTGATGATAGTGCTTTAAGTTTCTGCCAATGGTTTTTTTCCAATCCAGTTTATGATTTCCCGGTTTAATTCTTTTGCTGTTGCCGGAGTTTGATTTTTGGAATGCTTTAAATACTTTGGGTTTTAATTTTTTTTCTAACTCTTGGACAAGACGATGTACCAGATTTTTGGCAGCGGATTTGGATGCATCCGGCATTAATTCGCTAAGTTCTAAAATGGTCGCTACTAACGAAACATCAGGTTCTACCGATTCCAAAATTTCCGGTTGGAGTAATAACTGCTGCAGTCCTTTTTTTTCCAACGCATCATGTTGCATTATTTTGACCACTTCGGGAGGAAACGTTTCTCTTATTCCTTTGAGCCAGGTTTTAATTTTTTTTTGAGATTTAGCCAAATGATTCGTCGAATCGGAATTGTACAATGAATTGAGCAGATCATCTGTAGCTTCGTCTTCTGTTTCGAGTACAATTTCTTTTTTTTCATCGGAGTCATTGCCGAGAATCATTCTCCATCGATGCAGGCTTTGTTTATTGCTCAAGGCAGTAATAGTTGAGTTTGACTTGTAACATTTCTTTTATTTTCCTTTGAAGTTTGGTTTTCGTTTTTGGAGAAAAGCCTCTATTCCTTCTTTAAAATCTTCTGTCGCTGCAGCTTGAATTTGTAATTTTAGTTCTAAATTCAATTGCGCATCCAGTGAATTAGAAAATGAATTTCTCAAAGCTTTTTTAGTAAGTACCAGAGCTTGAGTAGGCATTGCTGCCAATTGATTTGCAAAAGAGAGAGCCATCTCTTGCAATTGATCTGTAGGGTATGTCTGATAAACCAAGCCCATTTGCATAGCTTGAGATGCAGTTACTTTGTCGGCCGTCATGCACAATGCCATTGCTCTTTGCAAGCCAATCAGTCTTGGTAAAAAATAAGTTCCTCCGGTGTCAGGAATTAATCCGATTTTGCTAAACGCTTGGATAAATACGGCTTCTTCAGAAGCCAGAATAATATCACAGCAAAGGGCAAGATTTGCCCCTGCTCCTGCTGCCACACCATTGACAACAGCAACCACGGGTTTGCTTAAATTGTGAATGCGTCGAACAATTGGATTGTAATGTTCATTGATAATGGTTTCTATCGTAGGTCCATCCACAGATGTTGCTTCACTCAGATCTTGTCCTGCGCAAAATGCTTTGCCATATCCTGTGATGATTACAGCCCTTAGGTCTTGGTTGGCTTCACACTGATCCAATGCTTTTTGTAATTCTAGAGACATTGTTCTATTGAAACTATTATAGACCTGAGGTCTATGAAGATAAATTATTGCCACAGCATTTTTTAACTCAATAAGTATTTCTTTATTTTCCATAAGTTAGATTTGAATAAAATTGAAAAGTTCATGCAGCTCCGGAAGTTTTAAGCTGAGTGAAAAAGTGATTTCTTGAAAATAAGTATGGTTGTCAATTGATTTGTATAAATTTCTAATATTTTTGGAGTGAGTGATGGGAAAATATACTGAAAAATAATCTCTTAAAATCGACAATTGAACACCACCACTGTAGGCGATAATATCAGAAGTATTGTAGCCGGTTGTTGCAGGAATAAAAATACCAGCATCAAAATAAGGTCGAATTATTTTTCCAATATACTTGAATGGTAAATCAGTACTCAAATTTATAGAGGCCACAAACTTATTGCTATTGCCGAAGTTACTTCGTTGACTGATGCTGTGAGTCAATTTCATACCCCCTTGTGCAGCGGCAATCTGTTGTGACCAAAGCCCTGAGGCCTTTGTTCTCCCTAAAAAAGATTCCTCATTGGCATAATCTAGATATGCTTGATAAGATAAGCCTACACTTCCTCGAGTAAAATTGCTTACAGTTCTGCTTGCAATAAAACTTGAATTTTTTTGAGTATTGAATGGAAAAAATGAAACAAACAGTCTTGCGTCAAAGTATCGCTTATTGGCAATTCGCAATTTTTTTGCCAAGCTAAAATCAGCTCTTACATAGGACTGATTTTTTAAGTCTGCGCTTTTATAAAATTCAGAAAACAGATCTGCAGTAATTTTGGTAGAGTGAATAATGTCCGGATTGTGATATTGATAATTTACATGATGAATTGTTGAGTTTGCAGTTCCTTTTGAGTAGAGGGTATCGTTGAAATTTAATTTTTCATCTTGGATTAAGTGCATTTGATACCCTGCCTTGGAAATTATTCCTTTGGCTCTTGAGTTAAACCAAAGGAAGGTAATGTAAGGCGACCATTGCTGATACGACAGGGTTTCATTGAATTCCTCTATAGATTGATACCCGAATTTTTTAAATCTAAGACCGTAGTCTATGCGATGTAATTTTGTATCAGGAAAAAAGGAACTGTATCCTATTCTAGCTTTACCTACAAGATCTTTTGTGCCAAAAGCATACATAGGCATGAGGCTCCATTGAAATTTTTTGAAAGGGAGCCAGGAACTTGAAATAAAAGTTCCTACCATTAATTTGTTGTAGGCATTGAATCCTATCAGAGGCGTAATTCCTAATATATTGTTTTCATAATTTTCGAACACCGGGAGTATTCTCATTTTTACCGGCTTTACTCTTGGTAAAAAGGACCTGTTGTAATACGCATTGTTATAGGGTTTGAGATCGAACGATTCTTGTGTTGGATCTAGGACACAGCGATCAAAGTCAGAATCGGGAATCTTTATGTTTTGAGTTCCTGTGAATCCATTGACCCATTGAGTATGAATAGTGCTGTCCTTTTTTATGAGCGCTAGAGTAATCGGCCCCGGAATATCGGCAGTATTTTTTAATATTACTTCATGTGTTTTTTGATTGATGTTTTTTATACTATAATCCGATTTTTTATCAGAGGTCAAGTATCCATCAAACAACCATGACAAATTTGTTTCTGTTTCTTTTTCTAAAACTGAGCGTAAGTCTTCCGGGTATGGGTGCTTGAATTTCCAATTTTGATAATAGCTTTTCATAGCTTGATCAAACTTCTTAGTACCAAGGAATTGCTCTAAATAATCAAACATTGAGGGAGCTCTGAGATACACATCAGTGCCATAGTTAATGGGAGAAAAATGGTTGGAATGTTGATCAGGATGTTGATCTAAAAAAGTTCTTCCAAGCAATTGATTCAAAAAATAATTTTGATTGAATTTACCAATCCACTTTTCAAGGTTTTGTGGAATCACACTGGGTTTTTTACCATAATATTGTTTTGAATATCGTGCTTCATAGTAAGAATTTATTCCCTCATCCATGTAGGGGTGATCTCTTTCATTTGTTGCCAAGATACCATAAAACCAATTGTGTCCTACCTCATGAGCTATAAGCATATCCAGTACTTGGTCGCTTGAACAGGATCCTAACACAGTAATCATGGGATACTCCATTCCACCCCCGGCGGATATTGCACTTTCTACAGCAGTTGCCTGCGGCCAAGGATACTCACCAACATGTTTCGAATAAAATTTTATTGTGTTGTTAATGTATTGTGTAGCCATATCCCATATTCCCGTTTTTTCAAAGAATGCCCATGTCTCTACTGTTTTTCCGGATTCAAGTGTAACCGAATCCTTGAGGACATAAAATGATTTGTTGGCAAACCAAGCAAAGTCATGAACGTTTTCAGCAATGTAGCTTATGGTTTTGTATTCTGTGGAGCTTGTCTCTGTTGTAGGATATAGATTTTTATTAGAAGCAATAGATTCTTGAGTTTTTTGAATAATCTTTTCTAAAAATAATTTTTCTGACTCTTCCTGAAGTACTCCTGTTGCGGCTACGATATAATTTTTCGGTACAGAAATTTTGACATTAAAGTTGCCAAACTCAGAATAGAATTCGCCTTGATCTAAATAGGGCATAAGATGCCAACCTTTATGATCAAATACAGCCGGCTTGGGATACCATTGGGATATTTGAAAAGTTTCATCAACATGTCCGAGTCTGGAAAAAGTATAAGGTATTTTAACGGTAAAAGGAGTATTGATTTGGATTGTTTTTCCCGGCAATAAAGCATAATCAAGATAAACCCACGCCATGTCCGGTTGGTTTTTTAAAAGCTCCATTTTAAGTTCATGCCCATTGCAGGTAAAATGCAGATCTTTTATATATCCCAGCTGTTCGGGCTTTGCATCTTGAAATTTGGTTGATCTATGCATTCTCTTTTGCTTTGCAAAATCCGTGGATTTATTTTTATATGCATTAGGCCATAGATGAAATCCAATTTTATCTAATATCTGCGGACTATTATTCGTATAGTCTATGCTTATGGTCCCCTCTAAAGTACCGTTTTGGTCATTCAATTTTACTTGAATATCATAATTTACCTTTTGTTGAAAATATTGTTGAGCTTGTAAAGGGATACTAGTCAATAAAAAACAAAATAAAATTGAGTCTAATTTACGCATATTGAAAAATTTCTCTTTAAAAGATTTTTATTTATGACTCTTGATGAAACCAAATACCCCAGATGGGAACCACCTGAGAACGGTTAAAAGAGCACACAAACGTACACAAATAATTTTAAAAAAATGAATCTCAAAGAAGAATTAGTATCAAGTAATATTGAAACTTAAAATGGGAAAGTTTAGAATGAAAGTTCTGGTTTTTCTTGCTAAATAAAGTCAAATATGTATAATTCAATATTCTCTCTGTCTTGTTCAGTGAGGTCAGGAATTGTAAAATATCAAAGAGGATGAAATTCTAGCTCATTTTTCATCTCAAATCCTTGAGGATGAAATCTCCTTCATTCTTCCTTACAAGTTTATACTGCTGAGTTCACAGGATACCAATATCATCTGTTTGATTCATCTTGTATTTTATGAATCGAAGGCTAAGTAAGGTCGTAATATTAGATTGGCTCCGGCTGGAAGAATACGGTGATGTAGGAGGCCCTGTCTTGTATTTTTGGCTTCTCTATAAAAAAGCCAATTTCGTCCGATTTTTAGGTGAATTCTTCTATTTTTATTGGTTAGATTGTAGGAATCCGCTTATCATTGCATAGATTTTTATATCCATGAAATTAGTTTTTAATATAGCCCTTGTAGCTTGTTTTTTTATAGGTTCAAATGGCCATTCTCAAGAGATTTGGACATTAAAAAAATGCATTGAAACAGCTTTGCAAAACAATCCGGGAATTGCTCAAGCAGAGCTTGCCGTAGGTCAGTCAATGCTGAACCTAAAGCAAAGCCAATATGCCAGGTTGCCTCAGCTTAATGCCAGTGCATCCGGCGGTATCAATTTTGGAAAGAATATTGATCCAAGTACAAACTCATTTGTCAACCAAGATGTGACCTTTGGAAATTATGGCTTGAATTATGGTATTTTATTATTTAATGGTGGTGCTGTAAGGAATGGCATTAAAAGGAGCCAAGTGGATCTTCATGCAATGCAACTTACTTTTGAGCAAGCTTCAAATGACTTGGCTTTACTGGTAGCATCTCAATTTCTTACCGTGGTGAGAGCAGACGAGCGATTAGCAATTTCGGCAAAGAATTTAGAGAACAGTAAGAATCAATATGAAACCGTTAAAAAGTTTATACGAGTCGGTACAAGACCTGAATTGGATGGATACGAACTTGAGACTCAGGTAGCGCGTGCGGAGCAATCACTGATTGCTGCGGAGAACGCATTGGATCTTGCATGGTTACAATTGAAACAAAGTATGCGTGTTCCTTATGAACAGGAAATAGAATTGGAGAAAGTTACGATTCCTGAGTATGGGGAACTTTTAAATACTCAATTCAATTATGAAACGATCAATTCTTACGCTCAAACTCATCAAGCGGCAGTGAGATCGGCAGAACTTACACTTACTTCTGCTCATTTTTCAGAAAAGATTGCAAAAGCTCAATTTTATCCTACACTTAGTTTGGGAGGCAATGTAGGTTCAAATTATTCAAGTGCTTTCAAAGAACCCTCTGATTTTATTTTAAAGCGAACTGAGGTTCCCGGAATTACTATTGATGATAAACTTGTAAAATTTGAACAAATTGGATATTCTCCTACAGGCTACAAACTTATTCCATTCGGGAAACAGGCAGACTTGGCATTGAACTACGGCTTAGGTTTAAGCTTGCAAATTCCCATTTGGAATCAAAATACTACAAGGGTCAATGTGCAAAGAGCTAAGCTTGCGAGCAGGCAAGCAGAAATTCAATTGCAACAAAGGAAGAATGAATTATCGCAACAGATCGTAACAGCACTTGCAAATTACAAAGCGTCAATAAAAGATTATGAAGCGGCTAAAAAAACCTTTGATGCTGCACAAACTACATACTTGAAAGTCCAAAAGAAAATGGAAATAGGAACAGCAAGTACATTTGAATTGACCAATGCGCAAAATAATGCTCAGTCGGCAGAGATAGGATTGGTAATTTCAAAATATGATTTGTTGTTTACAAAGAAAGTTCTTGACTTTTATTCAGGTAAAACCCAATTATAACTTTAGCATTAATAAAGAAAAATGGGTTATCTAGTGAAATGAATCACATCAGCCTTTAAGAAAATTATAAAAATTAATAAAATCTCTCAGATGAATTTTCAACAGCAAAAACCAAAAAGAAGAAAAATATGGTTATGGGTTCTATTGGCAGTACTGGCATTATTAATTGCGGCTGCCGTTATTAAAAGCAAAAATAAGCCTAAAGGAACGGAAGTATATACAGAAAAAGTGACTCGCCGAGATTTGAAAGAAACGGTTTCTGCAAGTGGGAAAATTTTTCCTGAAAAAGAAATTAAAATCTCCTCAGATGTTTCCGGAGAAGTTGTAGAGCTTTATGTCAAAGAGGGTGACAGTGTGAAGCTTGGGCAAATTTTAGCTCGAGTAAATCCGGATGTTTACCAATCTGCAATTGAGAGAGGGGCGGCAGGAGTCAATGCTGCTAAGGCACAGTCCGGAGTAAGTTCAGGAAATATTAATTCTGCAAAATATTCTAGAGATCAGATCAGAGCTCAAAGAGATAATGCTTCCAAAATTTATCAGCGCAATAAAGAACTATACAAGGAAGGAGTTATTTCGCAATTGGAACTTGAATCTTCAGAAACCAATTTGAAGAACTTAGAATCGAGTTTACAGTCAGCAGAAAATGCAATTTTATCTGCAACCAAATCTGCTGAATCTGCAGGATATCAAGTAAAGGACGCCGAGGCAGTGTTAAGAGAACAACGTACAAATTTGGGACGCACAGTCATCAAAGCTCCGGCGAACGGAATTATTTCTAAACTGAACATAGAAAAGGGAGAACGAGTAGTAGGAACAATGCAGATGAGCGGTACTGAATTAATGCGTATTGCTGATTTTGGAGCAATGGAAGTACAAATTGAAGTAAGTGAGAATGACATTATCAGAGTAAGCACCGGACAAGAAACAGAAATCGAAGTAGATGCTTATCAAAATAGGAGATTCAAAGGAACTGTAACAGAAGTAGCAAACAGTGCAAGTACCAGTGCATTGAGCGCTGCCGGTGGATTGAATACAGATCAAGTGACCAAGTTTTTGGTTAAAGTAAGAATTGCAAAAGACTCCTATAAAGATTTGTTGAGCCTGGGTAAGTCAGCACCATTTAAGCCGGGAATGTCGGCTACTGTTGAGATAAAAACAAATGAGGTCAAATCCGTATTGTCCATTCCAATTCAAGCGGTCATAGCCTATGATACCAAAGCTAAGGATAAAAAAGATCAGAAGGAATCAAAAGAAAATGAACAAAATAAATTGGAAGAAAAAGAAGTGAGTTTGCATTCAAGTCAATTCAAAGAAGCTGTATTCAAGTTAAGCGCAGACAGTTGTTCAAGAATTGATGTTGTCACAGGAATTCAAGATGAATCCTATATAGAGATAAAATCGGGTTTGGTTGAAGACGAAGAAATTATTATTGGTCCATATTCTGCGATTGCAAAAAAATTAAAGAGCGGAGACAAAGTTCATAAGAAGAAAGAGGAAGATGAGAAGAAATAAAGGATAGTATAATCTATGATTAAGACTTATCAAGAAGCATTAGAGTTTATTTATCAGAAGTTGCCAATGTTCCAACGCATTGGCGCTGCTGCTTATAAGAAGGACCTGCATAATACGATAGCCTTATGCGCTGCAAATGGCAATCCTCAGTTGGCAACCCAGTGTATTCATATAGCAGGAACCAACGGGAAAGGGTCGGTGTCGCATTTGATTGCGGCTTTACTGCAATCTGCAGGATATAAAGTGGGCTTGTATTGTTCTCCGCATTACAAAGATTTTAGGGAAAGAATAAAAATAAACGGAGTTTATATATCAAAGCAATATTTAATTCAATTTTTAAATCAAAATCTCAGATCTATAGAAGAAATTCGGCCAAGTTTTTTTGAAATCAGTTTTGTGCTGGCTATGAATTATTTTCGCGATCAAAAAGTAGATTATGCTGTGATAGAAACCGGATTGGGAGGTAGGCTTGATTCTACTAATGTGATTCAACCCTTATTGTCGGTGATTACCAATATCAGTTGGGATCATGCAGATATGTTAGGAGATACATTGGAGAAAATTGCAGGAGAGAAGGCGGGGATAATCAAGAAAAATACAGATGTTGTTATCGGAAGAAGAGAGAGCCATTCCCAGGAGCTATTTATCTCTAAGGCGAGAGAATGTAGCAGTACTATTTATTTTGCAGAAGAGCTTAATTCGTTAACATTTGAAGAAGATGAGCGGGGAATAAAGTCATTGAGCGGCAATCTTGACTGTGGTTTTTTGCAATGCAATCCTGCACTACAGGCAAACTATCAAAAAGAAAATATAAGAACTGCTATGGCTGCAGTTCAAGTTCTTGCCAAAAATCATCATTGTAAAGCCTTGAAGCTAGAGCAATGGAGAAAAGCTATGGAGGATGTTAAAAGGCTGACTTCATTTATCGGAAGATATCATTGGTTAGCCGAAAATATTCTTTGTGAAAGTGCACACAATGAAGATGGGATAAAACATTTATTGGCTCAATTGGCTAAAATGAAATATCATAAACTTCACATAGTTTGTGGTTTTGTAAAAGATAAATCCCTGACTCCGATTATGCAACAATTTCCTCAACAGGCTAAATATTATTTTGCAAAGGCCAATATTCCTCGAGGATTGGAGGCCGGAGAACTTATGAATCAAGCTATGGAGTTTAGCTTGTTTGGAAAAGCCTACAGCTCGGTCCCGCGCGCACTTGCAGCGGCAAAGCTATCAGCCAAAAAGGAAGATTTAATCCTTGTTACAGGGAGTATTTTTGTGGTCGCTGAGGTATTGTAAACTTAATATTTTTTGATTTATAAGAACTAAAGTTCCGAACCTTGTTCTCCTCTAATGATCATACGGAAGCCATTCCCATGAATATTGGCTATATCAATATTGTCATCTTTAGATAAATATTTTCTTAGCTTGGTTACGAAAACATCCATGCTTCTTGCGGTAAAATAATTGTCTTCTCCCCAAATTTTGGTAAGCGCCTGCGAGCGTTCTAAAACATCATTTCTGTTTTGGCAAAACATTTTTAATAACAGGGCTTCTTTCGGGCTTAGTTTTATTTTTTCTATGATTTCTTCTCCATCTTTGAGATATAAAACTCTGAAAGGAAAATTAAAGAAATATTTACCTATTTGGTATTCTTTGGTATCATCATCCACGTCAGAAGTCTTTTTTGTTCTTCTTAAAATAGCTTGTACGCGAAACAATAATTCCTCAGAATTAAATGGTTTTGTAAGATAATCGTCTGCCCCTATTCTGAATCCCTCAATGATATCTTCTTTGAGGGTTTTGGCTGTAAGAAAAATAAGAGGTACTTCTGCATTTTTAGAACGTATATCTTTGGCCAATGAGAATCCATCTTTTCTTGGCATCATAACGTCTAAAATGCAAAGCGAATATTCGTTTCTTCTAAAGTGTTCAAAACCATCAATTCCATCAACAGCGAGGTCGACTATGTAGCCATGCATTTCGAGGTAAGATCTCAATACATCACCAAAATTTCTGTCATCTTCAACCAATAAAATTTTTATTGAATTGCCTTGTTCCGGTTTGTTTGTTTGCATATCATTAAAATTCTTGAAGAATAAATTTTTAAACTAAAGTAAAAACCAACTAGCCCAAAATTTTATAAAAATTGTTGTCCTTGCTAAACATTAAATTCTTGATGTTTAGGCTGTTTCCATGCCTGAATTTCACATTGTAAGGACAGATTTATTTTTCTCATTTTTTGGCCTAATTTCTATTTTGCATCCATATTAGCAAGAACAAAAGTAAAAGAAATAGCTCATTTATTTATTAAAATCTTAGGAAGAAATGGGAAAACTAAGAGTAAAAGTACTGCCCTTTCCCAAGGCGCTGTTAACTGCAATTTTACCATTTTGAGCTAATACCATAGCTTTTACATAACTCAAGCCTAGTCCAAATCCTTTTACGTTGTGCAAGTTTCCGGTTGGGACTCGATAAAATTTTTCGAAGATTAATTTTTGAGAATCAGAGCTCATTCCAATTCCTTTGTCCTTGACATATATTTCTAAAGTTTTCCCTGTATTTTTAGTGCCAATAGTGATTTCGGGGGTATCTGACGAATATTTATTTGCATTGTCCAATAAGTTATAAATGATATTGGTCATATGGGTTTGATCAGCTTTGATGATAAACTGTGTAGCAGAAAGATCCTGTGTGATTGTACCATTCCTTTGGCTGATTTGCAAGCTTATATTTTCTACAGCTTGTTGGATGATGTCGTGTAGATTCAATTTTTTGAGACTAAGTTGAAAATCCTGTTTATCCAATAAGGCCATTTGCAATACTTTTTCAACTTGACTCAACATCCTTTTATTTTCTTGTTTGATGATATCGGCAAACCGTTTGATTTTATCAGGAGAATTGATAATGTTGGGATTGAGGATAGAGTCTGAAGCCAGCGATATTGTTGCAATTGGAGTTTTGAATTCATGGGTCATATTATTGACAAAATCATTTTTTATTTCAGAGAGTTTTTTTTGTCTAAAAATAACATTGACAACATAAGCAAAACAAGCTACAATAAGTCCGACTAGCAAAAGTGATAAGGATAAAATAGGCCAAAGAGTTCTCCACAGAAATGAATTTTTATTTAAAAAAAATATTTTTAAAACTCCCGGAGTGCCGTATTCTGTAGCAAAAAGAGAGACTTCGAAACTTGATTCTTTGAGTTCATGTTTTAGATTGTAGCTTGGATCATTTGAAGCTTCCAATTTTTTACCCATATCTACTAGGTAATTCCCATTGAGGATAATAAATCTATTTTTCCTATTATCAAAAATACCATAAGTGTATTTGAGATCAATATTAAGATCTTTCAATTCTTGTTGAAGTAAGATGCTTAGTGACTTAGGTTCAATTCGTTCTTCGAGAGGTGGAGGATTGATTCTTCGTTGTCTATCTACCAGGTCAAGATCGAATTTATTTTGTAACCAACTACCTTCTCTTCTTAGGAGAAATTCGGCAGGATCAAGAATCTCGGATTTGTCGATAATTCTTGATTCCACTCTTTTTAAAGCGGCAAGTACGCTTTCTTCAAATTGCTTTTCTTTGAGACGTAAGGACCAACCAATCCAATAAAATTGAATTAATGCAGTTCCCAGCAAGGCTACCGACATGATTCCGGTAGTGAGCCAAATTGCAGTTTTATTCAATTTTAATTTGATTTAGTTTCTAATAAAAAGTATTTGCAAAAAATTATTTTAAATAAAGGAAGAGTCTCCCCCAATTTTTAGAATCTTTTACAGATCGATGTATTTTATTTTTTATAGGAGGAGAATTCATCCAACGCAGCACTTTTTCTTTCAATACCCCGGAACCTTTTCCCGGAATAATTTCTATTTCTTTGATTCCACATTCTTCTGCTTCTGCAACGATATCATTGAGTGCAAGTTCAATTTCTTTGCCTTTGTTAAAAATGGGATGCAAGTCCAGCTTTAATTTGGCCATATCAATTGCTTGTTAATTCAATAAAAATTGAACGGTCAATCCTCCCGAAGCATTTACTGTCGTGAAACTACCACTCTGGTATGGGATTGTTTTTCTATAATTAAAGAATAACTTAGCATTGAGATTTTTATTAATGTTGTAAAGTATATTAGGTGTTAATGAAATTTGTTTTGAACCATTATTCTGTGCTCCATTAACATCGTAATCCAAGATCGAAATAGTCGTTATATCTCTTCGGATACTAAAATCCATACTGATCTGAAGGTCATTTCCTTTTGGTTTTTTTGCCTTAAGAGCTTCTTGATCATCTTTGCTTTTTTTCTTTAATTTTTTGATTGCTGCTTTTTGCATTTTTTCTACGCCGGGGATGAAGGAGAGATACACGTCTTTGATAGTGTAACCGCCTTTGAAAGTGAATGCATATCCATTAGTTTCGTTCAATCGACCTTCTGTTTGTCCTGCCAGGTTGAGCAATCTGTTTTTTGAATAGTCTATTCCAAGCTCCAATCCTTTTTTAGATTTTATATTGATCCCTATCAATGGGCTAAAATTCTCGGTAATAACTACAGCCGGGATTTCAAATTTTGAATAATAAGAGCTATTGCCCAAATCCCCTCTTCGAGAAGCCGGTACATTGTTTATATCTTCTTTGTAATTTAAATTCGTTTTAAAAGAATTTACAGTGAGTTTGTTTGAATAAGAATGTCTTATTGAAAAATCCTGAAAAATATTTTTAATGAATTTATATTTTGTCAATCCGTTGTAGTTGATAGACCAATTGGGGAGAGGAAGAGTTTTGAAAATATCCAGATTGGCTTTTTCTGTAGGAGTGTTGGTATAAGCAGAAATAAAAGAAGGTATGATTACATCAATATGATCGCCTAAAAATCCATTGTGATATATAGGATTGGTCGGATCTATATCTGTTATACCGTATTGATTGGCCACTCTTTTGGAAATGGCAGATCTTCTTGCAGAAAAATCATTGAATAGTCCGGTTAGATCTTGCTTAAAGAAAGTTTGTAAGGAGATAAAACTGATGGAATATTGTCCGGAGTTGTAAGGAGAATAATGTTGAAATCCATTTACATTTGGATCAAAGATGTCCGGGCCGAAGCGGAAAGCCTCTGTATGATCATTGGTATATGCTCGATCTAGACTTACATCAATATTAAAATCTTTGAAAGGTTCTAATCTCACTTTAGCAGAAACATTACTGGTAGATCTTTGAATTATTTCTTGATTTTGGCAATAGTCTGCAGAGATTAACCCTTCTGCTGCTCTCGCATCGAGCCATCCATTCTTCGAAACATCTGGTTGAATTCCGGCTACAAATGCCCAACCCGGAGCCGTAAAAGATTTATTCATACCTAAGATGGAAGTATAGTCCAAGTAACCGGGAACAACTGTAGATTTGTTTTGCGTATAATTAAGCTGGACTCTTCTAAGAGTTAGCATAGGTCTTATAGCAATTTTTTCTGCCAATGATACTTCTCTTTGTTTTTTTACTTTTTCTTTTTTGGCCTTAGGATCTTTTTTGTTTTCGTCCGAATTCAATTCGGTTTTTCTTTGACTTGGTCTCGGGCGTGAGCCGGAACCCTCGCCATTGATCTGTCTTAGATAGGAAGATTTATTATAAAAATTTGTAAAGTTAAATTCTCCTGTTAAAGTAATCGTCTGACCATTGCCAATTACAGATCCAAGCTTTTCAATATTATTATTGGTCAATGATCCTCCATCCCAAGAATAATTGGATGAATATTGAGCTCTCGCAGTTATCCAATCTAAAATAGGAATAAGACGAGTAGGCAATTGATAAGAAGCCGATACATTATGTTTGTAATGTTTAGTTCGTCCAAAATTTTTAATTCTGTCCCAGAGATAAGATTTTCGCTGTCCGGAAGCTACAGCCAATTGGCTTATAGGATCTACATCAGAGCCTACCAGAGGATTATAAGTGATTTGATCTAAGGTTGCTTCATTGCTTGCATTGAAATTCAGTTTGAGAGATCGAGTAATATCCCAATTGACAGAATACTCTCTATTCCATGCAAACTTTGCATCTTCCCATGTAGAAAATTTTGGATCGGCAAAACGGTATGTTCTTGAAGAGCTTCTTCTGTCCAAATTATTTCTGACAGAGATGCTGTTAGGAATCAAATTAAAATTGAAATCGGAAACGACTTTTAGTGCATTTGATTTCACTATTTTTTTGAACGGTTCAATATATTTTGGATTTAAGCTATAGCTGTAATCCAAGCTTCCTTGCTCTGTTTTTGTTCTATCGTTTTCAACAATCGGATTGCGTTTTGTGGCCACCGATTTTTGATAAGATACCCCAAAATTTTCGATATTCCATGGCATAGGTTTTCCGGAGCCTGATCTTTCTTTTCGAACATTATTGAATGCAATACTTTCAATATTTGTGTAGTCAATTGCTCTGTTTCTGATTGTGTCTTTTGCTTCTTTGGTTTGGGCAAAATTAATTTTATCCTTAAGCTTGACATCTGTATCAATAGGGTCGAATTCCGGTGTTCTTGTTGAATTTGAAATTTGATAAGAAAACGGAATTTTTATTCCTGATTTTTTTGGTAAAAATTTCCCTAACTCAATATTTGCTGTAGCATCATATTGTACTACTTCTTCTATTGCTCTATTGGCCAATCGTTGATCAATTCCACCCCAACCAAGAGAAGAATAGTTTGTGGCCATGGAGATATTGCCCAAGTCTGCAAGATTGATTTCTCCTCTAGCCAAAGCCGCATAACCTCCGCGTTCTTCGATTCCTGTGAGTCTCAACTCATTGAGCCAAACTTCAAGATAATTTATTGGTGGATCGCTTACCGGAAGATTATTTTTCATTCCAATTTGTACACCTCTTACCAAACCTATGGTTGGGTTTCCTATTATTTTAACTTTGTTTTCGGGATGATCAGGATCCGGTTTCGAATAAATATCACTGAAAGGAACATTAAGCGCATTTCGTTCATTTTTTAGGTCGACTAAAAGTTGCAATGGAAAGTCGAATTCGTTTTCTTTTAGCCAAACAGTATCTCTTAAATTAAAATTAGCACTATCTCCGCTTACAAATCGAACAGGAATTTCATATTCGTAGTAGTTGTTTTCGAAGTCTTTTCCTAATCTAATAAAAACGCTCACATCTCCTTTCTTCAATTGAGTTCTTGATTCAGCATGAGTAAACATTTTCAATCTCTTGTATCTTCTGATATCCAAATCAATGATTTTAAAAATGGATTGCTCACAGGTTCCTCTAAAATTTTCTTTTCGCAACAAAAGACTGGCTTCATTTGCAAATTGGTTGCTTGTAGTTGTATTGATAAAACGCTCTCTTTGAATGCCCGGAGGAGACAAATAGTTAAACGGAAGTTTTGTATTGTTTTCTTCAATATCTACTTTATCGATAATAAGAGGGTAGTCGTCAGGAACAATATCACCGTCGCATCTGCCAACAGAGTAACGTCTCCATTGATTTCTTCCAAGTTGGAGTTTTACAAAACGGAAAGTAACTTGCTCATCAAAGCCTGTAAACAAGATTCGCATGGCAAGAATCGATCTGAAGTCTGTTATTTGACCAATTTTGTTTGTTGGGTCGTTGATAGGAATTCGGAATCGATACCAAATTTCATCGGGATGATCCTTGATCTTTACTGTTCTCGTTTCCGTAATTCTATTGTTAGGATCTTTTGGATCAAACGCCAAGAATCCTTTTCCATCCATTTGAATTGGAACTTCGTAATTGAAGTAGGCTTCTTGTTCATTTAATGATTTATCAAAATTAATATCTTCTTGATCGGGATTTTGAGTGAATATCAATGGTTGCAATTGGCCTGCTTCTTGAGAGGAGTTTCCTTCCGGGTTATTAAATTTTTTGTATTTTTCTAATACTGTTGCACCTTCCGGATATGCTCCATCACGATAAGAAATATAATCATCATTGGATGGATCCTTGAGAACATTTGTAAAAGCTTCTTGATTCAGTTTGCTGCTCATCTCGTTGATGTAATCTGAGAAGAACACGGCTTCATCTTTATCAAATGAACTAAATTTTGAATTTAAGCCATCAAATCCAACATCCTGTCTGTCTCTATCACTAAGATCAAAACCATTGATTACAGGAGGGATTTTACTTATTCTACCAAAGGTAGATTTAGATGGTAAAATTTTTATATTGTTCGTTGGCAAACCATTTTCAAACTGTTGTTGTCCATCTTTGAATATATCCTCTGAGAATGTTCCTAATTGGAAAAATATTTTACCATCACTGGTTGTTGGAGTATTATTTTGCTTGGCCATGAATGGATTCAATAACCAAAAGTCAATATACTCAACATTGGCTTGTTCAAAATCATTGGTATTAAGCTTGGTCATAATACCCGCCCATCTTGATTTAGGATTTAATAATTTGTTGGCCGGATCTACACCTGCTGTTTTAAATCCGTTGGCAGATATGCCATCGGGAGTATCGTAATTGTATGGACCTTTCTCTCTGGGATAGTAAGTCATATCGAAAGAAACTTCTGGAGCAAAACCTACCTGTACTGATCTATTGGGAAACAATTCTTGTTCTTGAATGAGACGGCTATAAGTATGATCTGCATCCGGAGCGTTCACTCTCGCGAAGTTATCTATTCTATACCAGTTGAGTAATGCACGATTGGACGTGTTGTAAACATGGTCGTACAGATTAGGATCTCCGCGAAAAGCTTCTTCAGAGTCTAAACCTTCTGGGCGCGACGCAAGAATCCAGTTTGATGTATTAAAATACAGTCCAATGCCCGAACTACTGCCTTCGAAATCATCTAAGTAAACAACTCCACCATCGCTTCCTGTTTGATTGATGGCCCTCGAGTGGCCGGGTTTGAGAACTGCTCCTTCTGCCTGTAGAGACCATCTTGAAGGTTCTTTGGTAGAATATAAAGGCAATTTGTCCAGGGCTCTGGTAACCCATGGAGCTTGTTTGCTAATCCCAAAATCGGCGCCAAAAATTCTGTTATTGATAGGATCCTCTCCGATGTTTACTTTTGGTGTAAATGGTTGTTCAAACAGGTGCATGTAGGTTGCTCCAATATGCAAATCTTTATACTTGGAATACTCAGCTCGGAATCCTAACATGGTTTTGGTTTGGAAACTGAACAGCTCTTGATTTTCAAATTTTACATTGATGGGTACACCGGATTGTACGATGGCTTCATTTAGAATTGTAACTTTTCCTAAGTTTCTGTCCACTGTAAAATCGGATCCTTCTACTAGAGGTAAAGATCCTGCAGTTACAATAATTTTTGAATTTGGATCCAAATTGATAGAGCGCAAAGAGATTTCATTTGATTTTCCTGATTTGTATTTTCCTTTCATCAAGAAATAATTATTTACCAAGTTTCTTTGAGCAGCTGTTTTGGAGGTATCATAGAGTGCAGGATATCCATATTTTTTAACCAGTTCATCAATTACAATTGGATCTTGAATTCTTTTGGAAAGTAAAAATTTTAATGAATTTCCGAAAGGCTCCAATACCGGAAAAATAATGTTACCGGAAGCCGGAATTACGGTTTGTCCACTGACAAAATCAAAAACACCGTCCGGTTGTGGATCTTTGGATTTATTTAAAAAATCCATTCTAAAAAGATTCAACAAAGGAAATCCATCCAATTCCTGAATAAATCGTTTTTGCTTACCGTCAGGATCTTGATAATAAATGTCAAATACAAAATTGTCTTCATTCAAATTAAAACCTCCTGTAGAATAAACGTTCTTCATCATCAAATCATAGTTGGTACTGCTTGTAGATTGATTGGATGATTTGAGCATTTTTGTAAATACTACTTTGAAATTGGAAGAATCTGATTTTACATCAGAAGAAAATTCCCCTACTTGAAAAACGGCATCAGTAAAAAGATCTTTTTGAGTTCCTGCAAAAGTATATTGATATGAAACAGCGAGAACCTGATTAGGCCTAGGGCGAATTCTGAGAGAGATAAATCCAAGATCTGGATTGAAAGAATAATCTTGTGGAGATAATCTTCTTGCTCTTACTTTTTCAAAATCACGTCCCTGTCGTAATCCTAGTTCATTTAATTTTCTAACGGCAGTACTCAACTCTCTAACACCACTGGATGTGTCTCGGAGAATTTTATTGTACATATCATTTGATTGGTTAGTGTACAGTTCTCTTTGCTCTCTGTCTTTTGGTGCTTTTTTTGTGGTAGGTTTAAATAAATCCGGAGTTGGAAAATCCCAAACGGCAGATATTGGAGTGCCCAAATCCGTAATGGCCACAATATCTCTAAAGTCAGTTTCTCGCGAGTTCTGTGCATCATCTGTGAGCCAAACTTCGATGTTTTTTATTTTAAATTTGGAGGTAACCTCAGGAAGATTTTTTAAATTTTCCTCATAGGTATTTCTAAAATAGGAATTCAAGAAAAAGTGTCGATTGTCATCATACTGATCAGGTCGCATTTCAAACTCTTGAATAACACCACCGCCTTGAGCTTGAACATTTTCTTGTTTTGATTTTTGTTGCGATACCAATCCGGTAAGCTTAAGATGTCCAAACTGCCACTCTGTTTTGAACCCAAATAAGTTTTGACTGCCTTGAATTAAATTCGATCTCAATGGCATGCTCACATTTCCCGCTTCAATTTTTTTAATAATATCATCTTCGGAAAATTTTTGACTATCGTATTGAAGTTTTAGCCTGTTTTCAAAATCAAATGATGCCTGAGTATTGTAGTTGGTATTGAGTTTTAATTTATCTCCAACGTTGCCTTGAACATCCATCTGAATGTTCATATCAAAATTGGGAGAGAAAGGTCTTTGTTGACCTAGTATAGCGGGATTGGCAGTATAATTGTAATTTCCTCCAACTATAAAATCAATATTACCGACAGGTTTAATCTCTACGCCAAGTCCACCGAATAATCTATCTGCCAAATTTCTTTTCAAATCTATTTTACTGACCGGATCAATAATTCCTGAGATATTTCTTTTTGCGGTAGATATGCCGGCAAGGTTTTTATAATAATCTCTGTCTTCATTTTTTGATCTATACTTCATGTACTCATCAAAACTCATGTAGGTGGGAGGCTTATAGTAGTCTGAGCCAATTTTTTCGGTTACTTTGTAAAGACCTGTTGCCGGATCATACTCTATTGACTTTTCTACTGACTTTGGGTCTTTGAGATCAAATGGATTTTTCTTTTCCGGTTCTTTGACAGTGTTTGGAAGTACACCTGTATCTTGAACCATTCGCCTAGTATTTTTAGCCTGAAACAGGTCTGCGGGCAATTCCCTTCCGCCTCCAAAAAGGGCGATGGTAAGACCCAATGATGCAAGGATCAAACTAAATTTCAACGGTATCTTTATATCAATTCGCATAATTATAATTCAAAAAACTGTAGCAGAGCTCGTTCAGTATGATAAAAATAGATGGTTTAAAACGACAAAAACATGGGTTTTAGTCTGGAAAAATGATATTTTAGGCTAATTTTTTTAATGAATATTTGATTAAATCTTCAACCAGGCTTAAATCCTTGGGCGCTGACTTCAGGGCCTGTTCTATTGCCGGTCTTGAAAATCCCAATGCCAAAAGGGCCGCCATGGCTTCTGAACCGGGTTTGGTTTGAGACGAACTAATATTCAATTGAGTACCCTCACTTCCGATTTCTTTGGATAATTTATCCTTTAGATCAATGATAATTCTTTGAGCTGTTTTTGGGCCAACTCCTTTCACTTTTTTAAAACTCAAATCATCACCCTGAATAATTGCATGCTTTACAGACTGGGGTTCAAGTGAAGATAATATTAATCTTGCAGTGCCTGGCCCTACACCGCTTACAGAAATTAAGGCATTGAACAAAGACCTTTCCTCCTCTGTCCAAAAACCGTATAAGTGATGTCCATCTTCTTTGATAATCAATGAAGTATGTAGTTTGATCTCTCCTGATTCTGGAAGTTGAGTATAGGTGTAAATGCTAATAAACAGCAGATAGCCTACTCCATTGGCCTCTATAACGGCATGCGTGGGCTTGCGCTCTGCTAATTTTCCTTGTATGTAGCTGATCATTTGATAAAAATGAAGGCAAAGATAATAATATATTATATAAAATTATAATATATTAAAGGATCTAAAAATCAATTCGTAAAATCTGAAAGAAAAGCCTGAACAGCAGTTATAAAATCAGTCGTTTGCTCCGCATGAACCCAATGCCCTGCTTGGGGAATAACAGAAAGTGTTGCATTCAAAAAGGACTTTGTGATGGAGTGCCAATCAGAATCAAGGA
Source organism: Saprospiraceae bacterium UBA3362 (assembly GCA_002360455.1). Lineage (GTDB taxonomy): Bacteria > Bacteroidota > Bacteroidia > Chitinophagales > Saprospiraceae > Vicinibacter. The sequence goes on along the minus strand of DEQQ01000084.1, from coordinate 7,004 downwards.
TATAGTCAGATTTCTCACCTTTGACAAAAAGACAGGGAGTCTTTATAGGGTTATTGAAATGAATTTCTTTTCTGATTGCATCATATTCTTGAACGAGCACCGGAAGATTGATTTTCCAAACAAATTTATTGTTTTCTGATCGGTCAATATTTTTAGCTAAGAACAGGGTTAATAATGGGTTAATACCTTGATGTTCAAAATGTCGGTTAATTTCTTGACGTGATTGACATTTTTCTAAATCCAGACTCTGTAGGGCTTTCAATATTTGATCATGGCCCCGAGGATATTCTTTTGGAGCAATATCCACTATGATTGATTTTTTGATTTTAATCCGATTTCTTGATAACAGATTCATGCATACTTTTCCGCCCATAGAATGGCCAAGCACGATACAAGATTCCAAGCTCAAATCTGACACAAGCGACTCTATATCCTGAGCCATAGCATTATAATTGAATACAGGAGAATGAAAAGACCTGCCATGATTTCTAAGATCTATTGAGAGAACTCTAAAGTTCTGAGCAAAAACTTTGGCTATGGTTTGCCAATTGTCCAAACAGCCCAGGTATCCGTGCAAAATCAACAAGGGTTGACCCTGGCCATATTCTTTATAATGAAGCAGCATAATCAAAGAAAATAGAATAGGAGCAAAATTGTTTTTGTAAAAAAACCGAGTAGAAACCCAAAGAAGAAGAAAACTGAGAGCAAAAGCCTTTTAAATTATTGAAATATTCTTTGGTTAATTTTGAGAATTTATATTGATTGCCAATTAATTGACTTATATTTGCGCCGCTAAAATTATTGTTTAACCTTTAAAAATTTTCCAAAATGTTGGATAACAACAACTTAGACCCAAAAGACGAATTGATTGATGACAATCAAAGTGAATTTTCTAATGATGATATAACATCTTCAGAAGACCTTGAAGCTCCGAAAAAGAAGGAAGAGGATATTATCACTTTTCTAGAAGATGAGGTAGCATTAGAAACCTTAGTGAAGGAAGACCAATGGGATGGACCACATGATCATTTTGATTGGTCTATTACCAATAAGAACACTGTAAATTACTCCAAAGAAGAACGCGAGAAATTCTCAAAAGATTATGCAGCATCATTTGCTACAATTACTGATGGACAGGTCCTTTTGGGCAAGGTTGGCAGTATAACCGGCAACGATGTTTTATTTGATATTAAATACAAATCAGATGGTTTGATTCCATTATCCGAATTTAGAGATATGGATCTTAAGCCTGGTGATTCTGTAGAGATTTATGTAGAGAGAACAGAAGATGAAAAAGGTCATCTGCAGTTGTCAAGAAAGAAGGCAAAGTTGCTTAGAGCTTGGGAAAACCTTGTTGACTCCTACAAAAATGGCACAATCATCAAAGGAAGTGTTGTGAGTAAGACTAAGGGTGGTTTGATTGTAGATTGTATGGGACTTGAGACATTTTTACCTGGTTCTCAAATAGACATTAAGCCTATTGTAGATTATGATGCATACGTAGGCAAAACTATGGAGTTCAAGGTTGTGAAAATCAACGAAACCATCAAAAATGCTGTAGTTTCTCACAAAGTATTAATAGAAGGAGATCTTCAAGAAGCCAGAGAGCAAGTATTGTCAGGCTTGGAGAAGGGTCAGGTTCTTGAAGGTACAGTAAAAAATATCACAGACTTTGGAGCTTTCTTGGATCTAGGAGGTGTGGATGGATTGTTGTATATCACCGATATATCTTGGGGAAGAATCAATCATCCTACGGATGTATTGGAGAAGAACCAAAAAGTCAATGTTGTGGTGTTGGATTTTGATGAGAACAAGAAGCGAATTTCTTTGGGCTTAAAACAACTTCAGGCTCACCCGTGGGATGTTCTTCCTATGGATGTTGTAGAAGGATCAATCGTAAAAGGAAAGATCGTAAACATAGAAGATTATGGAGCTTTCTTGGAAATCCAGTCAGGAGTTGAAGGATTGATTCACGTGTCAGAAGTAAATTGGAACAGTCAGCCGGTTAATGCCAAAGATTTCTTCTTCCTTGGCCAAGAATTGGAGGCAAAAGTGGTTACTTTAGATCGTGCAGAAAGAAAGATGTCTTTAAGTTTAAAACAACTTACAGAAGATCCATGGAATCAAATTCAGAAGAATTATCCAGTGGGCTCAAGACACTCAGGCACAGTGAAAAACTTGACACCATATGGTGTTTTTGTTGAGCTTGGTGAGGGAATCGGCGGTATGGTTCATATTTCCGATCTTTCATGGACTAAAAGATACAATCACCCATCAGAATATACTAGAGTGGGCAACCAGCTTGAAGTAGTAGTAATGGAAATAGATTCTGAGTCAAGAAAATTATCTTTGGGACACAAGCAATTGGAAGAAAATCCATGGGATACTTTCGAGAATGTGTTCCCTGTAGGATCATATCATGAGGCTACTGTTACTCGTAAAGATGACAGAGGTTATACAGTTCAATTGCCATACGGTTTGGAAGCTTATGCGCCGACAAAACATATGAAAAAGGAGGACAATACTCAGGCTATGATGGAAGAGACACTGACAGTAAAAGTGATCGAATTCAACAGAGATGACAAGAAAATAATTGTGTCTCATTCTCAATTTTTATCCGATGTAAAGAGAGAAGCAGAGGATAATGTAAAGAAAGAAAAGGATCACGAGCAGAAGAAAACTCAGAAAGTAATTGAGAAGCAAAATTCAAAGATAGAAATGGCTACTTTGGGAGAGTTGGAAGGGTTTTCGGCTTTGAAAGAGCAACTTCAAGAAGCTCAAGCGGCAAAAGAATCCGCAGCACCTAAAGCAGAAGCAAAGCCTGAGCCAAAACCAGAACCTGTGGTAGAAACTAAAAGTGAAGAGACAACGGTAAGCCAAGCTCCAAGCTCCGGTGCATCCGATGACCTTAAAATTATTGAAGGGATAGGACCTAAAATAGCAGAATTGCTTAATGCAGACGGTATTTATTCATTCAATGATTTGGCGAATGCTCAGGTAGATAAGCTAAAGGAGATTTTGGAAAACGCCGGCTCTCGCTACAGAATGCATGATCCAACTACTTGGCCACAACAAGCAGAGTTGGCGGCAGCAGGTAAGATGGATGAATTGAAAGTTTTGCAAGACAATCTAAAAGGCGGAAAAGCCGAGTAAGATAAACTATAGACTTAAAAGAAAAAGGTCTGAATGTTTTCATTCAGACCTTTTTTGTTTAATTATTTTACCAATAATGTTAAACAAAACTTTATTTTTAAAGTTGAATTTCATAGTTTCGTTGTAAAATTTGGGATATTCATTTGAACTGTGGATTAGTTTCAAAACAATAATTTTACTAATTAACTGATTATCAGGTTTTATAGATTGAAATAGTTAAGCTGATTTTAAAAATTCATTGGCAATAAATTGACCCGAACAAAAAAACATATCATTGTTGTAGGAGCAGGAATTTCTGGCCTGACAGCAGCCATTGAGCTTTCCTCAAACCCTGAGCTAGAGGTGACGGTCATCGACAAAAATGGAGAAATTGGAGGAAGGGCTAGGAGTTTTGAGTGGAATGGATTTCATTATGATATGGGTCCCAGTTGGTATTGGATGCCGGAAATTTTTGAACGATTTTTTAAAGAACATGGTGAGGACCTTTCTAAGTATTTTGAATTACTAAGACTTGATCCCTCTTACAGAGTTTTTTTTAAACAGGACAGATTTGATAAACCTGATGATTTTGAAGAAGCCCTCTTAAAATTTGAATCTTTGCAGAAAGGAAGTTCTGAGTTCATTAGACGATTTATTCGTGATGCTGAGTTTAAATACAATGCAGGTATGAATACTTATGTAAGGACTCCGGCAGATTCTATGGTGGAATATTTTAATTTTGAAGTACTCAGTAGTTTTTTCAAAATGGATATGTTTAAATCCATTGATAAAGAAATAAGAAAAGGAATTCAAGACGAAAAATTATTGCAGCTGCTGTTATTTCCCATTCTTTTTCTGGGCGCAAAGCCAACAGAAACTCCTGCATTATATTCATTGATGAATTATGCTGATCTTGTTTTAGGTACTCACTATCCTAAAGGAGGTATGATTCAATTGATGAATGCTTTTTATCAGCTTGCCTTAAAAAAAGGAGTTCGGTTTGAACTCAATACTGAACTTAAAAGAATATTGGCAAAGGATAACAATGTATATGCAATTCAAACATCCAAATCTGAATTGCCTTGCGATGGATTGATTGCAACCGGAGATTATCAACATATTGATACTCATTGTTTGCCTCAACAATACAAACAATACGATGAACAGTATTGGAATTCTAGAAAACTTGCCCCAAGCTGTTTATTATTTTATTTGGCAATAGATAAAAAATTACAAGGATTGTTGCATCATAATTTATTTTTTGATACTGATTTTGATGCTCATTCCCAATCAATCTACAACCTGCATACTTATCCTGAGCAAGCATTATTTTATGTCTGTGTTCCTTCTATTACAGATCCATCTGTTGCTCCAATGGGGAAGGAAAATGTTTTTATTTTGGTGCCACTGTCTGTGGAGATGAGTGTGGACGAAGCTCAGGAGAGAAGACTGTTTGAGCAAATCATTCATAGAATTGAGGCAAAAACAAATCAATCAATCCAAGAGCATATTTTGTTTAAAAGAAGCTATAACAAAGATCATTTTATTGAGGACTACTACAGTTACAAAGGCAATGCCTATGGTCTTTCTAATGTAATATCTCAAACAGCATTTTTAAAGCCCAAAATCAAGCATAAAAAATTGAAAAACATGTTTTTTGCAGGGCAACTTTCGCATCCCGGCCCCGGACTTCCGCCTTCATTGATATCGGGACAATTGGCAGCTCAACTTTGTAAACAAAAATGTTGATAATGCAAGGAATAACATTATATGATTCCATTTGTAACAAAACTTCTGAGTTGCTTACAAGTTCATACAGTACTTCCTTTTCAATGGGAATCAATTTATTTGATTCATCATTGAGAACACCAATAAGGCAGATTTATGGTTTTGTAAGGATTGCGGATGAGATTGTAGACAGTTTTCATGGATTTAATCAAGCAGAACTTTTAAGCCAATTTCGAAGAGATACACATTCTGCGATTAAAAATAAAATTAGTTTCAATCCAATTTTGAATTCTTTCCAAAAAGTTGTGCATAACTATAATATAGATGTGGAATATATTGATGCTTTTCTTGACAGTATGGAAATGGATCTCACAATAAGTAAATACAATGAGAAGCAATATAAAAAGTATATTTATGGATCTGCCGAAGTAGTAGGGCTTATGTGCCTTAAAGTATTTGTTGGAGGATCACAAAAAGAATTTGATGAATTGAAATCTTTGGCGCAATTCCTAGGCTCCGCATTTCAAAAAGTTAATTTCTTGAGAGATATAAAAAGTGATTATCAGGAAAGGGGAAGAATTTATTTTCCAACCATGGAAAAATATGAATTAACTGAAAACGTAAAGAAAGATATCGAGTCGGATATTTCGAATGATTTTCTTTTGGCAAAGGTTGGAATCGAACGACTTCCCGACACTTGTAGAAATGGTGTCAAGCTTGCATTTTTATTGTTTTCTGAATTATTGGAGAAAATCAAAAAGATGACAGCGAACGAATTATTAAGTAAAAGAGTAAGTGTATCGACTTCAAAAAAAATTCTATTACTGTTGAGATCCAAGTTTTGAATTCTTTTAATTACTTTCACACCTTAAATGGTTTTAAAATCGGTAGTTAAACTTGGGTTCGGTATTTTATTAGCGGCTTTGCTGCTATTGTATCCATTATCTCATGAGATCACACCGTCAGATTTGCAACTAGCCGTTCCCCATTTGTTTTACATAAAGCAATTTGAGACAGAATATCTGTATATTATTCATCATATTATAGTTTTTATTCCGGTTTTTATTTTTGCAGGCATCTTAGATGTTTTTGCGTATCAATATCATTTTATCAAAGACTGGCTATTGTCAGTAATCACAGCAGCTTTTTGTTTTATTATCTGGGATTATGCATTTACTGAGGTAGGAATATGGGGATTTAATCCAAAATATGTATCAGGTTTTTCTATTGGAGGATTCCCTATAGAGGAGATCATTTGGTTTTTGGTTGTGCCCTACGCTTCATTATACATTTTTCATTTGGTAGACAGATTCGGATCAAACTTAAGAGAAAAAAGAAGTTCAAACTTGCTGATTGTAGTAGTAATTGTGGTTTTGACCTTATTTTATTTCAAATTTGATGATAAGTTGTACAGTTGTTTTACTTCAGGAGTTGGGATTGCATTATGTTGCCTTGCAATGATCAGAAAGACTTCAAAACATGAAGTATTAATTGTATCATTTCCGATAATTATTATCCCAATGATTTTGGTGGATGGATTACTTACAGGAATGTTTACCTCTCAACCTTTAGTAGCATACAATCCGCAAGAATTTTCACAAATAAGATTAATAAGTATTCCAGTAGAAGATTTTATATTTGGCTGGGATTATTTATTAAGTATAATTTTAATAAAAGATATTGTAAGCAATTCTAAATCAGAACACTAAATATTACAAAAATAAAATTTGTTATTTTTTTGTAAATTAGTTTGTGAGATCCCATAAGGAGCTATATCTTTGCAGTCCCTTCGGAAGAGGAGGGAAAAGTTAGAAAGAATTTTAAGTCTAGAAATAGATAAAAAATAAGATCTAAAACGTTCATTGACAGGCTAGGGAAAATAGAAAAAGGTAATGGTTAAAACCATTAAAAATTGAATTCGAGATAAACGCGGATCTAGTTAAAAAAAAAGCTAGCGAGACAGGATAATCAAATCTTATGGTATAGATAACAAACATTGTCTTGAGTAATCAAGACAAGTCAAGATCTTCACCATGGAGAGTTTGATCCTGGCTCAGGATGAACGCTAGCGGGAGGCTTAATACATGCAAGTCGAGCGGCAAGATTTTATAGCAATATAAGGTCCTAGAGCGGCGCACGGGTGA
>DEQQ01000042.1 GCA_002360455.1 Saprospiraceae bacterium UBA3362 | reverse complement strand
TATGCCCTTTGATGAAATGGATGAAATACGAACAGGCTCTGTTAAAGGTGGTGGGAATGCTTATTTTGGAACAAAGATAGATACCTCTGAAATTAAAATTGTATTTGGTAATAGAGGTAATAAATTTGGTTGGACAGTAATCAAAAATACTAAACAAAGTGATTTTTCAGACTCTCTCTATGTCAAAGCACACGACACAGTACAATATCATATTAACTACTAAATTTCGTATAAATATGTAAACAATTTTATTTATTTTTTAAACAAATTATCTCATGAAAAAATCGATTTATGCTCTGCACAGCAGGGCCGGGACAATCTTTTGTCTTTTTCTACTATTCTTCCAATTTTCACTTTTTGCACAGCAAGAAGAATTTGGCAGGTGTAACATTAATTATGGTACTAAATTAGAAACAGACCCGTATGATCCTACCATTAAGTTTTTATCTCTCAATTTAATTAATTTTAAGCCAATCCTAATATCTAAAAAGGTCATATATAATTTTTGTATTTATTTTGATCCTGCTGAGATCGATGTGAACGAATTAAAAATGGAGGTTGATTTAGATGACGGACAGGGATTTAAAACAACTCAAATATGTCAGGATATAACATTGACTTATCCGAATTTTGGGGTAAAAAAAGTTAAAATACGAGTATTTTGGAATGGCAATGAAGTGGTTATTGATAAAAATGAGTTAATAATTAATCTTAAAACTCATCCTGGCAATGAAGGATTTGATTTTGCAGCTCCTGATCTTACTCTGGTAGTAGAATCCGGTAGTTTTACTCCTCCAGTTTCTGGATATTACAAAAACAAATATAATGAAAACTATTCTACCAAAGCTAATGCTTATATTAGATTTGCAAATAGAAAAACTCAGTACGAAGATCCGCTCTCACGCGGAGAAAAACCTTTCCTTTGTTCTCCTGTCATTTTTATAGAAGGGCTGGATTTTGGGGATGAGACATATTATATCAGTAGTCCACCAGATGACCAAATTATCCAATATGGAGGATTTGGCTGGCCACAATTTACTCTAGGGATAAGTGATGATAATCCAACATCTGGTGAGGGAGGTTTTGATATGCTAAAGTTGATGCCTCACCAACTTAAACAATTCCAAGAAGAAGGCAGGGATGTCATTCTCTTAGACTTTGAGGATGGCGCAGACTGGATTCAGCGCAATTCTCAGATCTTGCAGAACCTTCTTGGTATAATAGAAACTATGAAAAAAGGATGCGCCCATCCTGAAGAAAACATCGTCATAGGAGCCAGTATGGGAGGACAGATAGCAAGGCATGCTATTACAAAAATGGAACAAATGGGCAAGTGTCATAATACTAAACTCTATGTTTCTTTTGACTCTCCACATAATGGTGCCAATATTGCTCTTGGACTCCAAGCAGCCGCTTGGTTTAATTCTGTAATTCCAAATCCAAACTCTACTGCCTGGGACAAACTGCACAAACCTGCTCCCCAACAACTCATGTTCCAGACTCTAGAATCAGCTGTAGCAGATGGCAAAGTGAAGCTAACAAATTGGGGTAAGCATAAAGAACTTACAATAGATCTAAATCAAAATAAAGCCTTGAGAGACCAATATAAAAATGAGATAAAAGCTCTTGGTTTTCCTCAACTCACGCGTAATATAGCTATAGCAGACGGCAGTGAGATTACCACTAACCAAGGATATGACCATGGAAGCAGATATCTGCGAGATGTTTTTAGAAACAATGATTGGGCTTTTGATGGAGATGTTTTTCAGATGGCTATAGCTGCTAGTCCCGGAGAAGAGCTCCATAGTAAATTCGACTGGAAGTGCGAAACTATTTCCGATCATGATTTTACAGATACGATTCTCCAATCTCTATTTACCGGATTTGTGCCTTATGACTTTAATAATGTAGATACTGATCCTGAACCTGATGCGCCATGCAGATATTATGCAGTTACTATAGAAGGCACAGATGCTACTATTAAAATTGATGCCAGTTCTGGAGGTAAGAGGAATGGGGATTTCCGAATTGTCCATAAAGAAATTTTAAACGCTTATAATAAGCAAAAAGCATCTAATTCTGACTTGGAATTAATAGATGAGTATATCCGCGCTCATGACCATGTGTGCTTTATCCCCACCATGTCTGCTCTTGCTATAGACTGGGAAATAACTAATGCGAATTTAGCAAAGAATATAGAAAATGAAATAAGATCAAATCCGAATTTAACACCTTTCGATGATTATTATGCAAGTAATGGAAATAGAGACAATGGCATGAATTTTAAGCACGTAGAACTCACACAGGGCATGATAGAATGGATGGAAGAACAGCTCAATAAAGAGAAAGAAAATGAGACTGCTCAGCTCCCACATCCTAAGTCTGGTAAGTATAACTTTGGATATATAAAAAATATAGTAGAATCCACAGAAATATTGTCAGGAGGAGTCCTGGCCATCAATGCCTGTGGTCCGACTGGGCTTGGGAATGGGCCTGAGGCAGTCCACAAGGATTTTAGTGTCAGAACTGCTTGTGATGCTGTAATCCATGTAAGAGCCGGAGGAAAACTCCAGATAGGAGATCCGGGATGTCAGCATACAGGAAGGTTATTTGTATCCTCTGGATCCAAAATTATTATCCACGACGGTGGAGAACTAGACATTAATTTTGGGAACTCTGAGTTAGTCATAGAGCAAGGAGCAGAACTTATTTTAGAACAAGGAGGAATAGTCCATATAGCAGATCCACTGATGAGTGGGGATGCCAATTCTAGAATCTATATAAAAGGCTTTTTAAAATGGATGGGAGATATTCTATATTCCGGCAATGGCCACTTCCGCTGGGCTGTGAGTAATTCACTCTATATAAATGAAAGATTGAAACTTGAAGGAATGAGAAAAGACATCAAACTATGGCACCTAGATGCCGGTGCGACAGTCCATACAGATAAGTCAACACTAGATCTCCGCAGAGGAAAAATAAACTATGAAGAAAATTCTAAAATAGTAAATAATAATACAACAAGTTTCCAAGACTTACTTCTAGTCCAAGATAGAAGTGGCGGACTAGGAGGTGTAATACCCTACTTGGATAATAAAAACATCATAGGATTACAAGCCACAAATTACAGTCTCATAACTATGCAGAATGTACATGTACAAGCCTTGGAATATGGTATTTTAGCTACAGGTACGGGTACTATTGATGTTACAAATGGTCATTTTTTGGGAAACAATAATGGAATCTTCTCTACAGGATCACAACTAGTTTCTCTCAATAACTCTAGTTTTATTAATTCTCCTAGTTATACTTTTGCTAGAAAAGCTATGCTTCTTAAAACTTGTTCATGGACAAAACTTAACCAATGTACGGTATCCAACTACAATGATTTTTGTAGCAGAACCCAACAACAACAGGCAGTTATTTTGACGGATTGTAAGCTAGCTCAAGTGAACTCTACTTCTTTTACCAATAACTGTATAGGAATACATGCCACCTTGTCCAATCTACAGAGTTTACATTCTACATTTACCAATCACCTCATAGCAATAAAATCCGAAGCCAACAGTATGAGAGGTTTAGTAGATTTGGCCTGTTCCAAATTTTTTACCAATGTCACTTGTGTACAAGGACAAGATATACTATTGCATATAGACAATGCCAGCCCTCACAGAGCCGGAATGTCTAATACCTTTGGAGCCGGCAATAACAAGTATTTTGATATAAGCTATACTAAAAATTCACCAAATTTGGTCTATGGTCGCCTAAATTATTGGGAAATTTTACCAATCAAAGGTCTAAATTACAATATAGGCGCTGCGCCGTTAGTGTATGACCCGGTAAGTTCCAGAATCCTTTCTTGTAACATAGGAGCCAAAGGGGATGATCAATTTATTGATGATACGGATTGCTCTGTTAATATGGTAAATTCTACAGAACCACAAAGTCTTAATAAAGCATTCCAATCGCCTTATGAACAGTTGTTAGCAAGTCAGTTTGAACCTGCAATTTTGGGCTTTTCTAGCTTATTGGAAACTGAGACGTCTTCAATAGTTCAAAACACAATACAGTGTCAAGACAAGATAAATTATGCTATCGCTATCACAGAAGAAAATCCGAATCTTGGAGAAAGATCTAGCAAGAATAAAAAGACTAAACCTTATAAAGAATTAACTATTTATCCAAATCCAGTAGAAGACCAATTGTTTATAGAATGGCCTAATAATCAGGCCACTGTAAGTATATACAATGCCACTGGAGTAAAATTATGGACTGGTACTATCAACTCTAGTTATGAGATTAATACAGGTTTCCTTGTCCATGGCGTATATACACTTGAGCTTATAGATGTCCTGTCTGGAGAAAAGATTTTAAAGAAATTTATCAAATAAATTTACTTAAAAAACAATTAAAATACTCAAAAATCTGATTAAAGAGCAAAGACTTTCAAGTTCTTTGCTCTTTTCATTTTACACTAAATTTTGCACCTTGTAAATCTAATATTAAAGCGCAAACAAACTAGCCCATAATTGTGCAATAGGTTGGATTTGTTAATACTTGGATATAATATTATATTAAACCGAAAAACGATTGTTCCCTATATTAGCTACAAGCTGATATTAATCTATTAATTAAGCTTTAGGCTTGGAACAGTTCGATACACAATCAGCACAATGAGCGGCTATGATGT
>DEQQ01000024.1 GCA_002360455.1 Saprospiraceae bacterium UBA3362 | reverse complement strand
AATAACTTTTTTTTATTTCATTGTTATCTTAATAAAAATGAAAAGGTTTGATGTCTTAAAACCGTTTAGATCTCAAGATCGATTTTTCTATCTTCATACAAGAAGTAATATTTACACAAGGATTGTTAAAATAAGCCCTTGATATTGCCGTTTTCGTCAATGTCGATGTTTTCTGCGGCAGGAGTATCAGGTAAGCCCGGCATTCGCATCATTTCTCCCGTAATGGGCACTATGAATCCTGCTCCGGCTGCCAATTCTATTTCTCTCACCGTAAGAGTAAAATCTCTTGGCCTGCCTATTAAATCCGGATTATCCGAAAGCGATTTTTGAGTTTTTGCCATACAGATGGGTAGTGCTCCAAGACCTAAGCTGTTGATTCTCTTAATATCAGCTTTGGCATCAACAGAAAAATCAACCTGTTTGGCTCCATACACCTTTGTTGCTATGGCATTAATTTTATTTTCAATACTGTCATTCCAGTCGTACATAGCATTGAATGGCGTATTCCATTGGTCAGCTATAGCGCAGACTTTTTCTGCAAGTTCTATGGCGCCGTTTCCTCCTTTTGCCCATACTTCGGAGAACACAGCCTGCACTCCTAAGCTGTCACAACGTTCTTTGATCACCTGGAGCTCTTCGTCCGTATCCTTTACGAAGCGATTGATGGCTACCACAGCAGGGATGCCAAATTGTTTTGCATTTTCGAGATGTTTTTCAAGATTGGCACAGCCTTTGGCTACTGCTTTTGCGTTCGGTTCGTTCAGGTTTTTGAGGCTGGTGCCACCGTGATACTTCAATGCTCTTACTGTAGCTACAATCACTACTGCATTTGGACTTAAGCCTGCCGTTTTGCATTTAATATCAAGGAATTTTTCTGCACCAAGATCAAAACCAAAACCGGCTTCAGTGACCACATAATCTGCCAACGACATTCCCATCTTAGTGGCCAATATCGTGTTGGTTCCTTGAGCAATGTTGGCAAACGGACCTCCGTGAATAATTGCAGGGTTTCCTTCTATCGTTTGAACCAAATTGGGTTTGATAGCGTCTTTAAGTAAGGCAGCCATGGCGCCTTCTGCTTTGAGGTCTCTGGCAAAAATGGGTTTTTTGTCATGTGTCAAACCTATAAATATATTGCCCATTCTTTTCTTGAGATCCTCCGGTCCCTTTGATAAACATAAAATAGCCATTATCTCTGAGGCAGCAGTGATATCAAAACCTGTTTCCCTCGGTACTCCATTGCCTGTTCCTCCAAGACCTATGGTGATCTTGCGCAATGATCTGTCGTTCATATCCATGACCCTTTTCCAAGCTATAGTTCGCGGATCAAGACCTAGATTGAATTTTTTATTCTGAATATTATTGTCAATTAAAGCAGCCAACAAATTATGGGCTTTCTCCACAGCAGAAAAATCTCCTGTAAAATGCAGATTAATATCTTCCATGGGCAATACCTGGCTCCATCCGCCTCCTGTTGCTCCGCCTTTGATTCCGAAAACCGGCCCCAAGGAAGGTTCTCTCAAAACAACCATAGTTTTCTTACCTATCTTGTTCATCCCTTCGGACAAGCCGATGCTGGTCGTCGTTTTTCCTTCTCCGGCAGGAGTAGGGGATATCGCCGAAACTAAAATCAATTTGCATTGCTTGATTTTTTCTTCGTTTATTAATTCCAAGGGTAGTTTTGCCTTGTATTTTCCATACATTTGCAGCTCGCTTTCAGGAATACCAACCTTTTTGGCAATATCCACAATAGGTTGCAACTGAACCGACTGTGCAATTTCTATATCTGTTGTCATATTAATTTTTTATTGAATTATGAATAAATCTTTTGTTTTAATACTTTGGCTGACGATTTTACTTGGGAGCTGCAAGAATACACAAAGCAATCAAAATGAGCAAATAAATTCTCAAGAAAAAGCTGGCTCAAACCTTGTTTATGAGTCTGAAAAACATTTTGTCAATGTCAAACAACTCACTTTTGGGGGAAACAATGCTGAGGCTTATTGGAGTTTTGACGGGCAGGCTCTCTGTTTTCAATCCGATTATAAAGAATGGGGTGCAGAATGTGATCAAATATATCATTTTAGGCCATTTGAAGACGATCTCAAACAAGCTAAACCCAAGCATATATCTATTAAAAAAGGAAGAACAACCTGTTCATATTTTTTACCCGGAGACAGCTTGATTTTGTTCGCCTCCACTCAAGGTGCAGGAGAAATGTGTCCTCATGTTGCACCAAGAAAACCTGGCGGAAAATACACTTGGCCTTTATTCCCTGACTACGAAATTTACATATCCAATTTACAAGGAACGATAAAAAAACAACTTACTCAAAATCAATCCTATGATGCAGAAGCTACAGTCTCGCCAAGAGGAGATAAAATCGTTTTTACCTCAGATAGAAGCGGAGACCTCGAATTATATACTATGGACATTAATGGTAATAATGTGAAGCAAATCACAAATGAATTAGGCTATGATGGAGGAGCTTTTTTTTCACCAGATGGCAGTAAAATTATCTTCAGAGCTTCAAGACCTAAGACCGATAGCGACAAACTAGAATACAAAGAATTGTTGAGTCAGGGACTTGTGCAGCCAACCAACATGGAACTCTTTGTCTGTAACGCGGATGGGTCAGAGCTAAAACAACTTACGTCCTTGGGCAAAGCCAACTGGGCTCCTTTTTTTCATCCTAGCGGACAAAAGGTCATTTTCGCCAGCAATCACGCCGGCAGCAAGGGGTTTCAATTCAACCTGTATATGATCAACTTGGATGGAAGTGGGTTGGAGAAAATAACGGCCGACTCTAGTTTTGATGCTTTTCCCGTCTTTTCGCCCAATGGAAAATACCTTGTTTTCTCTTCTAACAGAAATAACGGCGGCACACACGATACCAATTTGTTTTTAGCAGAGTGGAAAGATTGATTTATTTCAGTTTTTTAGCTTGTTTCTAAAGAATAAAATTGGGGCATGCCCCCGCCAAAGCGGGGTCAGAGCCTTACTGGGTTCACTTCGTTCCGTGCTTCGCACTCAGGCCGTTCCGGCCTGACCATACAGACTCTTCATGCAAAGAATAAAGGAAAGTCTTAAAAATTAGTCTCCCTTATTTAGACCAAACGAATGGGGTGGAATGAAAAAAACTGAGCTTTAAAAATCTACCGATTTCAAATTAATTTTTATTTTCAATCACATTTATTTTGTGAATTAAATAAATGTTGTATCTTTGATATACTTCTCATGAGAATCGGACTAATTGGTAAATTTGGAGCATATAAGTTCCTTTTTATCTGATGTTTGATTTTTATGTTATTCCTAAGGGTGTTCTCATAGTGTTATTATTAAAGTTAGGGGTGTCGCTCTGATGCCCCTTTCTTTTTTTAGTTTGGACTAATCGCTATCGCCTTAACTTGATGATCCTTTATGCAATTCAACGAAAAATTGGAGCAATTTTACTCCACCTGACCCAGTCATCTTGATTTCTTCCTACTTTACTGTTTTATTAGTTTAGAATTTAGTTTTTGATCTACTCTCAGGATATAAATACCATCAGCAAAATTGGATAGATCAAGTTTGGAATTTGTAAGAAAATTTTCTTTAAGCTTTATTTTGCCTGTGAGATCAAAAAGCTCGATTTCATGTAGAGAAAGATCCGCAAATTGAAAGGTGAAAATGCCGTGTGAGGGATTTGGGAAAATCGTAATCGGAGTATTGAGTTCATACTCTCCAACTGATGTTCTTAGTCTGCCACAACGCCATTGACTATGATCCTTTCCGCTTTGACTCTGCCATTCTTGAAAAGCCTCAAATGTTTCCCCTATAGTAGCCCACTGCAATTGTGCGGCTGGCAGAGTATTGAGCGAGTCCAGCAATCGTGATAGTTTTTCAAAGAAAAGGGATCCATATTCTCGTTGATTGGTCATTATTCTTGTAACATAAAATTTGTCACCGGGCCATTTTTCCGACTGTATGCTGTCAACCTGATTTTTTATAAGTTGAAAGATGAGCTGTTCATCATCCAAAGAATCCAAAACAGGGGCACAGCCTGTTCCAATGCACCACAAATTTTTTGAAGGATTGTGGGAGTAAAAATTATTCGCAGTATCCGGCTTAAATATTCCAAAATCATTCAGGTCGTTAGTGTGAGGAGGATAGCTTCCGGCTCCGGTTATCAATTGGCATTGCCAAGAATTGTGGTATATATTTCCGATGATTGGATTCCTGTATTGTTCCCAGTCTATGGGTTGTATTGAAGGGTTGGTGGTGGAGTAAATACAGCCACCCAAATGGAAAGTTGGATTGGCCCCCAATGAATCGAGGAGATACCATTGGTCTGCTATATTTCTTCCTCCGCTGTTTTTTGATCGCGGATCAATTTCAATATTGTCTGTATAAGATGCATCAGATAGAATCTTAAAAATATTTGTCGAGCTGTTAGCTTGGTCACTAAGTGCGCCTAAAACTAATCCATCAGATGTTTGTAAATTCCATTTTACATTCTTGCGATCGACAAGTTCTGCCATTCGCAATAAATTAGTTTTTGCTTTCGAATAATTTAGTGGGGTTTGTAAATTTTCGTTAGGCTCATTGTGAGATACCAAATGGATATAGAGCTTTGGAATTTGACAAAAACCAATGCGGGCAGTAAGGAGCAATATCATAATTATTCTAATCATGCTTGGCATTATCAATAAAGAATTGGTTTAGTTAAATGGAAATACAGTTAAAGTAGGATAGCATATTTTTGGTTTTAATTTTTTATTGAACTCAGTTGATAGACTTCCAATTTGGATTTTAGTTTAAGTCCGAGGTTAAAATACATTCTGTCCTTTACAATAGAAAAGTGCTGAATATTATGATCTAACAACTCTGCTTTATACAGTATTCCGGGTTTCACCTCATAGTTCTTGAATTTTATTTGCAGAGTGTCCATCATATCTTTTTTCATGTTGTTGATTTGATCCTCCAATGTGCTTTTTACCCTGCCATTGATAAGTCCTTCAAAAATGGAGTAAAGTCCTTTTTCCATTTTTTTACCTTCAGTAATTTCCATTTTGAATTGATTCAAAAGAATTTGTTTTTTATTTGAATCAAATTCGGGCTGACAACTTAATTTTAGTTTGCCTTCAAAGCCACCTTTAACATCTAATAAAATAGTCAGCTCTTTGTCCATTCCTGTCAATCGAATTTTACTGATTTCAAATTTAAACAAGGAATTCCCAAAACTTTGTTGATAGGTAGCCTCTCTAACCAATTGTTCTATATAATTGAGTGGAATTCTGGATTGAATTTTTATTGTGGATATATCTTCGGCAAGAGGCCTTGTGGTGAATGAAATCTCCTGATTAAGATCTGTTGATCTTTGTTCGGATATTATAGATTCAAAATAGAAAATGACAGGAATGATCAACTCTTCTGAAGTGGTAAATAAGTTTCCTACTGCCATTTCTTGTGCTCCGATGAATATATGAATAATAGAATCTTCAGTGGACCATACAGGAGATGAAAAATAGCTTTGCAATCTCTGTTCCAGTTGAATAAAATTAAACTGTGTTTGAAGCTGTTGGTCAAGCTGTTTGCATATACTAGATTTTGTCCAATTTAATATTGAATTTGCAATCCCTTGGATAGGTATGGGCAGTCCCATGACCTTGAGCACCGGAGCATTGACCCATTGGTGTTCCGTGATCTGCGTATTGCTTAATAATTTTTTCTCAAAAATTTCCAAAGATGTGGAGGTCTTGAGCTTGAGCTGTCCTTCAGCTTGGATGTTTTCGCCAGTCGATGGAAGGCTAAGAGCTACATGAAGAGGCAGCTCTAGATTCAATTGATTGTCATGACCTGAAACCGATGGAAGGTTTGTCATTTCAATTTGACACAGATACTTTCCGTCTATCAAAAAACCGTTTTTCATAGCTTCATTCAATTGCTCTTTGAGCATGATATGAAGTTCATTCTTATTAATGCTTATGGGTACTTGAGCCTGCGAAGAGGGGAGAGGAGGAATGGGCATGTCTTGCGAGATTGGAATTGGATTTGGAAAATTTTTTTTACTGCAAGCGATGCAGCCGATAAGAATTAGAATAAAATATTGTTTCACCAATAAAACTTTTTTCTGAGCTTCAAAGTTACTACTTTCAAAGTATACCTAGAAGCTCATGATTAAACAAACCATTTCTCATCCTTGGCATGGGATTAATGCTGATCTCAAAGGAACAGAGATCAATGGAATTGTCGAAATTAGCAAGGGTACAAAATCAAAATACGAACTTGACAAAGAGTCGGGATTAATCAAATTAGACAGGGTTTTGAAGTCCTCATTGGTATATCCTGTAAACTATGGCTTTATTCCACAGACCTTAGGAGATGATGGTGACCCATTGGATATCTTAGTGTTGTCGCAAATTGATATTGTTCCTCTTTGTTTGGTGAGATCCAGAATAATTGGCGTGATGCATATGCAAGATAGAGGTAAAATGGATGATAAAATTATTGCTGTAGCTTGCTTTGATCCCAGTGTTAATTTTATTGAATCTGTTCAGCATCTGCCGGAATATTGGAAGAGCGAACTTGTTCAGTTTTTTGAACAATACACAGTTCTTGAGAATAAAATGGTAGAGGTGAGTGAATTTAGCCCAGCTCCTAAGGCGATAGAAATAGTTCTTGCCAGTCAGGATTTGTATCGAGAAGTATTTGGCAGGGATTGACTTGGTGATGCTTTCATAGAGAAACCATAAAAAAGTAAAGGATTAGCCACTTTGGTTTTTGTGATTGTAAATCTTTATTTTATATATTAATTATAAAATTAATATAAATTGAAATTAGGATAAAACTTTAGCCTGTTGATTATGAAATGTTAAGCCTATATTATATTTGCGTTTTATTTTCACAAAGGCATCATTTTATTCAAAATTCGAGTTCTATTGGTCGTCAATAATAAAATTTACAAATTCCAGAAAGCCAAATATTTCGCTTTGGTTGGTTTGGGCTTAGTGTATATTTACCTAATAAAAATGGTGAATAAATTTTATTTGCCTTCTATCGAGACTCGAGATGGATTCAGGCCATTTGATCCTATTCTGACCATGTTCGAACCACAAAATTTTTCGACTGCCATATTTGTAATTGAGTATTGTTCTATTTTATTTGGATTCTTTTATGTGTTGAGTCGTCCACACAAATTGCTTACTATTCTTTATAGTTTCGGGACAATGTACCTCATCCGGCTGATCTGCATCCTCGCTGTTCCCTTTATCGAACCAAGTGGATTGATAGAACTTTATGATCCTGTGGTAAACAGCCTGCTTTTGCATAATGGATTTCTTAAAAGGGATCTGTTTTTCTCAGGGCACATGGCTTCCATGTTTTTGATTTTTTTGTATATGGAAGGCAGGCTGCTAAAATGGATTTTTGGCTTGTTAAGTCTATTTTTAGCTTATTTTTTATTGTGCCAACATGTGCATTACAGCTATGATTTAGTGGCAGCAATGGTCTTTGCCTTTGTCTCAAAGTTGTTGTCAGAAAAATTCATAGGCTCCCTTTCCGACTACGAGCACCTGGAGACTGTTTCAGATACATTAAAAGTTTAATTTATTTATAATAAATTAATTATTATTTATTTATATATAGTAATGGAATTAATATATATAGACTAAAGATTTAACATTGAATAATAAAAGAATTAGCTTAAATTCACATTCAAATTTTACTAAATGAAAAGACTTTTTACATCTTTGGTTTTTGTTTGGCTAGTTGTGCCGTATCTTTTTTCCCAAGAATATCATTATTTGACATGGGAAGATTATCAAGTAAATCCTAAAAACTTGAATACAGATACTGAATATCCTCCCGGAGGAGGTTTGGTTGCCGGATGGACCACTATTTTAGGTGCAACCAATAAAACCACCACAGCTTATTCCAAGACATTGGCTATTCCTTTTAACTTTAGCTTCAATGGCTCCAAGGTTACTCATTACAAAGTTTCACCAGCAGGTATTGTCACTTTTGATACCGCTGCTGTTGTTGGTTTGGATTCCATAAATGAAGCTTTGCCTTCTGCCAAGGTTCCTAACAAATCAATTTGTATCTGGGGCTTGGGTTGTTGGGCAGGAGATTATGTTGTTACTAAGACTTTTGGAACAGCTCCAAACAGACAATTTTGGATCATGTTTGACTCATACCATCAGAGAGGATTAAAGGCTGCAGGGTATTTCTATGGATCCATCGTGTTAGAAGAAACGAGCAACTATATTTATCTCGTCGAGCAAAGAACACTTTGTGTGGAAAATGGAAATATTTGTACAGGTAAGACAGAGGTTACCATGGGAATACAGTTGGATAAATCTAATGCGATTCAGCTTACGGGTTCTCCAAAATATGCTTTCAAATCGACTGAGCTTCCATCATCCGTGGACAATATTTTTCATGAATTTGTACCAGGTACAAGACCTAAACTTGATATAGAAGGGTTCAAGTACAATAATTTAAGATACAACCCAACGGCTAAATTGCCAATGCAATTTAATGGGACTTTCAGAAACACAGGAACAGAAACCATTACATCGGTTGATGTCAATTATTCGGTTAATGGCTCTGCAACGGTGACTGATAAAGGGGTTGCAATTAATGTTGCACAAGGAGAGCGCTTTGATATATCGACAAAAACGCCGTATTCTAACAAATCAGGAGAATATAACGTGAAAATGTGGTTGTCAAATTTGAATAATTCTCAAACAGATGGAATAAGAAATAATGAGGTTCTAGGTCCGTTAACTCTTGTAGACTCTTTCGTCCAAAGAAGGGTGCTGCATGAGACCTTTACTTCATCCACCTGCCCACCGTGTAAGCCTGGAAATGAACAGCTTGAGCTTGTTTTGCTGTCTAATGATGAGAATTACACAAGCATAAAATATCAATTTTATTTTCCTGGAACAGGAGATCCTTATACTACACAAGAAGGTAGAAATAGAGGAACTTTTTATAATGGCATTGGGTCAGTTCCTACCTTAGTCCTTGATGGACAGACCAAAATAAATCCTCAGATTTATTCAGAAAAAATGTACCAAGATGCTGCGGGTATTCCAGCTTTTTTCAGCATCAGTCCAAAAGCTACTGTTACAGGAAAAACTGTAAAAATCTCTACCGATATCAATGCATTGCTTGATTTTCCAACCGGTTTGGTTCTGTATACAGCGATCAATGAAAAAATTACAAAAAAGAATGTGAAAACGAATGGGGAAGTTGAATTTTATCATGTGATGAAAAAAATGTTACCAACCAATACAGGAGCAGTTTTGCCGGAATTTAAGCAATATGTTAAACAAACATTCCCGCTCAATTATACGTTTAATGGCAATTATAGATTGCCTCTGGATGGACAGCAGGCAAATCATATTAATCATGCCACTGAGCATTGTGTAGAAGATTTTACCAATCTGGAGGTAGTTCAGTTCATTCAAGATCCTGTCAGTAAATTTGTTTATCAAAGCGGCAGGGCGGATGTCACTGTAGAAACTTCTACAGATCAGATTGATTTATCAGAATTGGTTTATTTGAAACCCAATCCGGCTCAAGATTATACAGTGTTGGATCTGTCCAAATTTGTAAATTTTGGAGAGGGAGTCCAAGTTGATTTGTATGATCAGCAAGGCAGAAAACTTAGATCTTCAAAAGGATTTAACTCTCAATTTGAAATTAATACTTCTGATCTTGCGGAAGGCGTCTACATTGTTAGAGCACAAAATGCTACCCAGCTTGCAACTGTTAAGTTGGTTGTTAGTAAAATGTAATTTGGTTTAAAATATATAGTTGGAGAGCTGATGTTCATTGCATTGGCTCTCTTTTTTTGGGAATCAACCAACATTATCGCCCAATTACGATGAAATTTGATTGTGCTTTTTGAGATTCAAAAATCATGGTTTACCTTTACATTTTAATGGTCGGGTAGTTCAACGGATTAGAATATCAGATTTCGGCTCTGATGGTGAGGGTTCGATTCCTTCCCCGATCACTTTATTTAATAAAAAATTGTAATTCATGTCATATCAACGTCCCAGTTTTAGACATCCGGACCTTCCTATCAATCAAATAGGATTTCATAGAAAAGACTACGAAGGAGCTATTTCTACGCTTTGTGCAGGATGTGGGCATGATAGTATAAGTGGCGCAATAATTCAAGCTTGTTACGAAATGAGTCTTGAGCCTCATCGCTTGGCGAAACTCTCAGGAATAGGCTGCTCTTCTAAGACTCCCACATATTTTTTGGGAAATTCACACGGATTCAACTCAGTTCATGGCCGTATGCCTAGTGTAGCGACAGGAGCCGTTTTAGCCAATCGAGATCTTATTTATTTGGGAGTAAGTGGAGATGGCGACACTGCCTCTATTGGCATGGGGCAATTCGTACATGCAATTCGAAGGAATTTGAATATCCTTTATATCGTAATGAACAATGGTTGCTATGGTCTTACTAAGGGTCAAGATAGTGCTACTGCAGATCAGGGCTCTATTAATAAGAGTGGAGTCGAAAACCAGTTTCAAGGAATTGATTTAGTTTCGTTAGGAATTGAGCTTGGAGCAAGTTTTGTGGCTCGTAGTTTTTCTGGCGACAAATCACAGCTTATTCCATTGATTAAGGCCGGATTATCTCATCCCGGTTTTGCCCTCATTGATGTGATTTCTCCCTGCGTTACCTTTAATAATAATCAAGGCTCAACAAAAGCTTACGATTATACAAGAGAACATATTGAGGCTACTTCAGCTTTTGATTTAGTTCCGCTTGAATCTGAAATTTCATTGCAGCAAACTCCGGGAAAAATGGTTGAAGTGAAATTGCATGATGGTTCTATGATTGCTTTACTTTCTTTGGACAAAGATTGGGATCCTACAGATAAACTATCTTCAATGCAAAAAGTATACGAAACAAGAGCAAAGGGAGAGATACTGACAGGTCTTGCCTACATAAACCAAAATACAAAAGATTTACACAGTTTGTTAAAAACTGCCCGAAAACCTTTGAATCAAATGGGAAAAGAAGAATTATGTCCCGGAAACGATCAATTACAGAAAATTTGTTCTTCCTACAGATAAAATTCTGAGCAACTAAATTCTTTTCTTAGAGCTGGGATGAAATTCCGGGCTAAGGTATTACCAACTGCTTCCACCGCCACCCCCAAATCCTCCACCGGAAAAGCCGCCACCACCACCGCCGGAGTAGCTTCCTCCACCAAATCCGCCTGAGGCTGATGAGGAACTTGGACTGCTATAAAAGGTATCACTTATATCATTGAGGCTTGTATTCATCGAATCCATATAGTAATAATAATTCCTCATCGGGCCGGAACTTGAATACCATGATGGTGTAGGGATTTCAAGATCTTTGAATTTTTTTCTCCACTCATCTGCAACACCAAAGACAATGGCGTACGGCAGAACTTTGTCGAAATAACTACTGTCTTCTTTTATCATCTCTTGGAGTTTATCTTTCTCAACCGTTTTGATAAACTCTTTAAACCCACACAGTTTTTTGTAAATTTCGGTTCCAATTTTTGTTTTCTTCGGCATCCGCCAAAAAATAATAAATCCGGAAATGGATGAAATTGCTAATCCCAAACCGAACCACTTTAAAAATCCGCTCATCGAATTGAATGAAACAAGATAGCAAAATACTCCACTGATCAAGAACACAATAGAAAGAGTGAGCATGAGGTACTTCCATAAATTGGAAATCTCATAATAATATTTTGCAGCGTCAATATGATTTCTCAAATGATTTTTGGCAACTTCCATAGTGAGATAAAAGCTGTCTTTCAAACTGGATAAACTAACTGAGTTGCCACAATCAAATAATCCATTGAACAATGTTTTTTCTACATTGCCGGCACTTTGAGGAAGGTCTTTTAATTTTATAAATGTTATTTCTTGTTCTTTTGAAAGACCGAGAAAAGAATCTACCGAATTTAGCTCAATTCTTAAATATCCTTGCTCTCCCCAGTATGGAATATGAGCTGTAAGATCTCTTTTATTTAATTTATCGTCGATCAAATATCCGGCTACTGCAGGGCCAATACCCTTAGGAGGGTAAAACTCTGTGGTGAGAGTAAATGAATAATCCTTGCCGTATTTGTACCATATAGAGAAAAAGAAAGAAAGAATACCAAATGGAATTATAAAAAGTAAACTAAAATATTTTTGAGAATAGTTTTCTATCGCTACAAATCCTTTTGGTAATTCGATACCTACTGTAATTCCTTCTCCGGCTTCAAAGTTTCTTGTACTATTTCCTTCTAAGATATTGCTTGATTTCCATGTTGAAAAAGTAGAATTTTCTTTGGAGCCAAATTGTCCTGAGTACACATAATATTTTGGAGTTTGATCAAAGCTTTTCTCAAATTGAATTTTGAAATTGCATTTTTCAACATTAGTTTTCCAATCAGTGCCCAAAACATTAAAGTAAAACTCCGAGTGATCCTTAAAATGGAGGATCGCATCATGAACTGTATAATAAAGGTGATAGTTCTGCTCATTCTCTACAAAGATGTCAGGGCTTCCAATTTTCAATATTTGATAATCTCCATTAACCTGTTTTTTAAATGGGAAACCCTCAACTCGAATATCGGTTAAAGCAGTAGCAAAAAATTGTGAATTAACAATAGAAGACCAGCTAGAGGAAGAATCACTGTTTTTGGCTTTTCTGTATTTAAATGGAATGGCCCGTAATATTCCGTGGCTGGCTTTGTTAAAATTAACTTTTATTAATTCTTCTACTTGGATTTCGCCACTTGATTTGACTAGAAGGTTGATATCATAATTTTGAATGACAAAATTCTGAGCAAGGACTTGTTCTAGTCCAAAAAGTAAAATTGCAAAGAGAAGAAGTGAGGACCTCATTTAGAATTCAACTTTCACATTTTTTGCTTCTGAAGCATCTTCCAATTCATAAAATTCACGTTCTCTGAAATCAAACATATTGGCAAGAAAAACTTGAGGAACTGTTTGAATTGAAGTATTGTAATCTCTGACTGTGGCATTGTAGTATCTTCTACTATTGGCCAAATCGTTTTCTATTGAGCTAAGAGCGTCTTTAAGTTCCAAGAAATTAGTATTGGCTTTTAAGTCAGGATATGCTTCGCTTAAGGCAAATACAGATCGCAGACTTGAACTCAAGGTGGATTGTGCTGCCGCAACTTCAGAAACATTGGCAGGATTTGCCGAGATGGCTTGATTTCTTGCGGCAATTACTCGCTCCAGTGTGTTGGCTTCATGCTGCATATATCCTTTGACTGTGCTTACAAGATTAGGAATAAGGTCTGTTCTTTTCTTTAAGAATACAGCAATGTCACTCCAAGCATTATCTACTTTAACACGATTTTTGATCATTCCATTGTATAAAACAACTCCGAAGAATAATACTGCAGCAATGAAAATCAATACATATAACATAACTAAATTTTTTACTACCAGCTAATACAATTTAAATCAATAAAAAGTTCCCTGTTTCATCAAAATTGTTGCAATTTTAAAAATTGCTCCTTTCCATTTTTATACTTAATTCGAAGCAAATAGAAGCCCATTATTGGAGGAATTTGAACCTCTGACAACGGATTAACAGATTCTATAAGTCTTCCCGCAATGTCATACCAAAGAAGTTTGGAGATATTAGAAATCTGGTCTTCACTCAACACAATTTTATCATTTTGAATATTAAAATAAGAATTCATTGGGGCATGAGTTCTGTTAGAGCAGTTAAGCCCTCCTGATGAAAAATGAATGTGCTGAAAATTTGGCCAAACTGCACAGGAAGCTTTATAAGAGAAAATATAGTTTGTACAAGGATCTAATTGCTCAAATCTCAAATGGTCTACATAATCTTCACCTTCTGTAAGAATAGTGCTGCTTAAATCTCGTAATAGATATTTTATATTGTAGTGAGTTGGAAAATTAAACTGGACAATACTATCCATAATAATAATCTGAGGTGTAGAAATTTCCTCGTTACATTCTTGATTTACAATATAAACACAATAATCTTCAGACTCACCAAACTCCAATCCGATAAAACAAGGGTCAGCGTCAGTAGTGTTTAGTTCTGCAAATTTGGCTACACATCGCAGTCTGTATATCCCGGCTTTTGTTCTTGGAGGGATTTGAAACCTATTTTGTATTCCCTCTTTTGTTCTAACAGTTGGGTCAAGCAATTGCTCTGCTGAATCGAACTCTCCATTTAAGTTAAAATCTATCCACGCACCATACGCAAGTTCACTGCTGTCAATGAAAAAAGCAGGCTCAATTTGAATCCAATGATCTGTGCCGGAACTAATTTGGAAGTCTTTTTCTGTGCCAACAAAATTTCCAAATCCTCCATTGTTTTCTGTTACTATTCTTCGGTCATTTAGGCTCACAGAATGGATCCATTCAAAATTGGCTTTTGATTTTACTCTTTGACAGTATTGCAGCTCACTACAAGATTGGCATCCCTCAGTTTTTATTTTTATTAGTTTAGTGGAATCGATTAGCAATTTATCATTGCATTTAACAGCAAAATACAAATCATAGGTATTGCAGGGCTCCAAGCCTGCAATGCTTATTCTATGTTCATCAGGTCTAATGTAACGTAACTTAGTGGTTTGATCGGCCTGATCTACAATAGAAACATAAACGGTATCTTGAATGAATAAGTCTAATAATTGAATGTCACATTGGTCGTTACTAATGTTTTCAATTTTAAATTTCGATAACGGTTCGCAGCAACCTATTGTTTTGTAAGTTCGGATTAGAGAATAATTGTTTATGTACTTGGAGCATAAACCACGGATTCGAAATTCATACTCAGAACAAGTTTCCAAACCCTTCAGTACTAATAACTCATTAGTATAAATTGTCTTTTCTATCCAATCTCCTGTCCCTTTAAGTCTGTATTGTAAATAAATTGGAAATTGGGCTAAAGAGTCCAATATTTTTATTCTAATTTCATTGGGTTGTATTGACTGAAATTCTAGTGGAGAAACCAATAAAGCGGATTGATAAATATTGAGAGATCCACCTGTAACGGTGATCCCTTTCAGATCAGGATTGCTCTTTGTTCCGGCAAGTAACAACTGTTTAGCTTCAAAGGCAGCGGCCGCAGGATTAGAGCGAGCTAATTTGGGTAAGTTATTGCATGGCAAAGAATATAAAAATCCAATGGCTCCCGTGAGGGAAGGAGCCGCTGCGCTCGTTCCTGAAAAAGATTTGTAACTATTGCCAATACCTGTTGATAGAACATTTTCTCCGTATGTTCCAAGGTCAATACTTTTAGAGCCAAATGCTGAGCCGGGTTCTTTATGGTTTAACCAATTCAAATTGGTGGTTGTAATTAAATAATCACTTTCACAAGTGGTAGGCAAATCACCTTCTTGGTCCACATTGATGTCGAGATTTGCTGTACTAGCCGCATTGAGTATACCCACAGATCCGAGTGAGTCATATACAGCACACCACAATGGAGCGTCTTCAGGAAATGCATAATCTGCTCCCCACGATGTATTTGTGGCCACGACAAAAGCTCCTTTCTGGCCATTAGTTTCATTGTACAATTTTCTTGCATTCCATGCGTAGTGATATGATTCTATAGCGTTAGCTTCATTGCTCCCTCCCTGGATGAATAATATTTTAGTATTCCACATGACTCCGGAGATTCCTTTTTTATTATTGCCTTTTGCCCCAGCCAACCCGGTTACAGGGGTTCCATGCACTCCGGGGTCAATTTTATCGTTTTTTAAATCTGAATTCCATCCAAGATGATCATCAATATAGCCATTACCATCATCATCTATTTTGTTATTAGGAATCTCTTTGTAGTTAATGTAAAGATTTTCAAAAATATCTTCATGATCCATTTGAAGACCGTCATCTATAATGCAAATGACAATACTGTCTCCTGTTTCGGTGGTGGACGAAGTACTGAGATCCCAGGCTAAATCAGTGTCCATGTCCACATTATTGACTCCACCTTGACTTCCGTCATTATTATGCTGCCATTGGGAATTAAAGTAAGCGTCATTGGGCTTTAGTCTGGTTGTTAGGCTTGTATTGAACTGGGCATTTGCAATGCTCGGGTTTTGCCTAAGTTTAACCAATAAGGAATAGGGAGAATCGGTTGTTGAATTAGAACGAAACAAATAGATATTCCAATCAGGAGCAGTATTGGCAATTTTCTCAAATCGACCATTCGCCTCCAAGTTTTGATTTACAAAGGAGCTAAAGTCATCGCTTGATTTGAACTGCAAAATGAACTCATTGGGTATCCAACGGTCGGGGATTCGATTTTGGCCGCAAAGATTATGGCTGATAAAAATCAAACACAATAGGAAGGATAAGTTTTTCAAAATTAATTAGTTAGAACAGATTTCAAGTCTATTAAATAACGCACAAGTTAATAGAAAAATACAGCATCCTTACAATAAATATTAATTTTTATTATAATATAATTATATATTTCAAAAATACTTTATATATTAGCGCTTTAATTACAATTAACTGAATTAAAATGAATCAACTTTCCCCCCGATTGATGATTGCATTAATTTTTTGTGCAGCATCATTCTCTCTATTAGCGCAGTCCGATTTCAAGATAGGACAAAAACTTTTCAAAGAAGCTCAATACGAACAAGCGGCACCTTATTTTGCCAAACATGTAGAATCTAATCCGGGAGATTATGAAACTGCGGCCAAATTGGCTCTTTGCTATAAAAATTCTGCTAAAGATGAGCAAGCGTTGAATGTATATGCTAAGCTATGTAAAAATGAGGGACTAGACCCGGAGATTTATTTTTCTTATGCTGACCTCTTGAAAACAAAAACTCAGTTTGAAGAAGCAAGAACGTTTTTTGCTAAATACTCGGTAAAAAATGAAGCTATAGCCAGGTATTTTATGCAGTCTTGTGATTATGCAATTGCAGAATTATCAAAGCCAAGCAACTGCGATTTAGCTCAAGTTGACAACGACGCTCCATTGAGTCTCAATGGAAATGAAATTAGTCTAAAATCTCCAAATTCTAAGCAGGTTATTGCAGCAAGTTTGATTGCAAACCCCAATTCAGTCCCCTCCAATTTTAGTCAAGTTTTGTCAATGGAGGCATTGGGACAGGGTAATGCGACATTTGACGAGTCCAATAAAACGGTAATCTACTCCAAAATGTCTCAGTCCAATTTAAAGACAGTTCTCAATCAAAAATCAGGCTTGCATATTTTTATTTCGAAAATTCAAAGCAATGGTACTTGGGCAGAAGGGGAAGCTTTTCCGTATCTCGACAGCAAGTATTCACACGGCTTTCCATTTTTGACTCAAGACGGACAGACGCTTTATTTCTCATCAAATCAGCCTGGAGGATATGGGGGATTTGATATTTACAAAAGTGAAAAAGATAATACAGGACAGTGGTCAGCTCCTGAAAACCTTGGTTCATTGGTCAATACACCGGGAAATGAAGTATCTCCTTCTTACACAAACTCAAGTCTTTATTTTTCATCCGATTGGCACAAGGGATTTGGCGGATTGGATGTATTTAGAATTAATAGGAGAGGGGAAATTTGGTCCAATGTGGAGAATATAGGAAATTGTGTAAACTCAGCTAAAGACGAGTATTATTTTAGCATAGATCGCGAAGGGAATTCTTATTTCAACTCCAATCGTGAAAACAAGACAAACACTGAAGGCATTTACAAAACTACAAGAATAAAAATTTCTAATTTTTCTTCTGAAGCACCAATAGAAACAAAAGGCATATCAGAAAAGTCAATTTTGGTCAATAACAAAGCTCAAAAACTTGATTTATATTCTGAGTACAAAAATGAAATTTACGACGATCCTGCTGTGGTCGAAAAACCTAATGGCCAGCAAGAGAAAGTATATTTCATTCAGATTACAGCCTTGTCTAATTTTAATGAAACTATGTACTCGCGTTTCAATAAATTTGCTTCCTACGGAAACATTTATAGAGTTGAATCGGATGGAGTATCCAAAATTAGAATAGGAATTTTCCAGACATTAAATGAAGCATTGGAACAACTCAGAATTGTAAAAAAGAATGGGGTGAAAGATGCCTTTATCATAGGCGATATTATGGATAACAATAGAGTCCAGTTGATTATTTCGGCCAATACATCTGCTCAATCCAAAGTGACGGAAATTCAAGATACAGAAGATCCTAATTCAGTGATTTACAAAGTAAGGGTTGCTGAATTTAAGGCTCCGGATTGGTTTGACTCTGCAAAGATTTCGGATCTGGGCAAAATTGAACATTGGACAAAATCGGGTTGGACAATAATAATGTTAGGAAATTTTAAAACTCCTGCTGAAGCAAAAGTTGCCGTAAGTCAACTAAAAAGTAGAGGTTTTAATGAAGCCTACATTTGTACAGAGCAAGATGGAAAAATCTATAAGTATAACGAGAACTAAATCTGTAGCTTAGAAATTTATTTTAGTTTATAGAATTAGAAATCTCTAAAATCAAACTAGTATCTAAAGGGCCGACAAATTGAAAAATGGGTCGGCTTTTTTATTAATCTTTTGCAATTTGTTTAAACAATAAAATGGCTGCGCTTACGGCAGCATTAAGCGATTCTGCCCCAAGACTAAATTCACTAGTTATATGTAAACTTGCTTCACAAGATTTTACTATTTCGTCACTGAGTCCATGGGCCTCATTTCCAATACAGATAATTTTATTTGTAACTTCTGGAATTTGGTTGGATTGTGATTCGACTAGAGGAGAAGTCGAGTAGAAAACATGATTTTTTAGTTGGGTTTTAAGATCTGTAAAAGGAATTTCGACAACTTTTACTCGAGCAATACTCGCCATACTGGCTTGAATGCACTTTGAATTGTAATGATCTACGCAATGTGGGGAGACAAATAAAGTTGAAATCCCAAACCAATCGCAGCTCCTGATGATGGTGCCCATATTTCCTGGATCAGAAATCCGGTCCAAGAAAAGGGCTATTTTTGGAGCTGAATTATACATAGGGCTGTTGAATAAAGGCGTTTTAAAAAGGCCAAGAACTTCCGTAGTGGTCCGCAACTGAGCAATTTGTTCAAGTTCCTGATCTTTTATAATTTTTGCAGAATGATATATATGTTGTAACTTTGCACTCCCATTTTCAAACCACTCTTTGGTTCCATATATGCTATGGATCAAATGAGGGTTCGTTAAAATCAAATCATTCACCAATCTTGAGCCCTCGGCAATAAAAAGTTGTTCTCTTTGGCGAACCTCTTTTATTTTCAAAGATTTAATAAATTGTTTTTCCTGTTTTGTTAAGATAACCATTTGACTTTGCATATTCATTGTTCCGGTAAATTAAAAAACCTCATTTCATTGAGTTTGGTTTTACTTGCACTTGCTGCATGTAGGCCGACAAAGTACCTCAAAGATAATGAGACCTTGTTAGTTAAGAACAGTTATAAGATGCATTCTGACCAAAAAATATCGACATTAGATGATAAGCTGAAGTTGGATAATGAGCTCTTCACTCTGTATAAGCAGAAGCCCAATAGAAAAATACTGGGAATTTCTAGAGCTTGGATTTATTTTAAATTAGCACCTAGAGACCAAAAGAGCGGCATGGTCAAGGCATTGAATAGGTTTGCTGAGCTTCCTGCAATTGTAGATACCGCACTTTGTTCGGCAACCGTAAGAAACATCAATAACTATTATTACAATAAGGGATATCTAAACAATACAGTAAGTTACGAACTGATTCATAAGTCCAAACGAAAATCCGAAGTTCGTTATCATATTCAAACAAAGAAATTATTTACCATAGATTCTTTGCAATATCAATGTGCAGACACTTCGATTCTGAGTATACTACTGCAGAATAAATCTGCCTCTCATTTAGCGAAAAACGGCCCAATTGATAATTCCATTTTTTTAAAAGAGAAATTGAGAATTTCAGAGCTGCTTCAGAATAATGGATATGCGGAGTTTAATCCATTGTACATTGGAAGTTTGAGCTTGGATACTTCCAGAGCAATGAATATTGTTGGATTGAAAATATCGTTGCCACAAGATAGAGTTGAACACAAAAAATTTGCTATTAAGTCTGTAAATGTTTATCACAACATCACTGCAAGTGAAAATCAATGGTTATGGAATAGAGGACTTATAGATTCAATCCATTTTTTTGACAGATCAAGGGCAGAATCTGTCAACCCTGAATTTTTAAAACATAAAATTCTTACGCGACCCGGCCAAAATTACAACAAATCCGAAATTACAAACTCTTATAACAACCTTAATAAATTGGGGCTGTATAGATTTATTAATATAGAAACCCAAATTGATACATCTGATCATCTGGCGATCAATCTGAATTATTATTTGAATTTAAATAAAAAATGGGTATTTGATGCCGGAGCAGATTTGAATTACACTACATTAAAATCTGTTGGTGCAAACTTATTCGGGGTAACAGGGAATATTGTCTTAAAGAATAGAAATTTGTTGGGTAATGCAGAAGTGTTTCAAACCGGTTTGCAAATTGGAACAGAAATTAATTTGTTAGGAATACGAAACTATAGTTCCCTTACTGCAAATTTTCAAAATACTTTGGTGCTTCCTCAATTCTATGATGTAACAGGATCTTATGGTTTGCTACAACAAATTCGTTCTTTGGTGCATAAGCGATATAATAAGGAACCTCAGACTTTTACCAATTTTAGCTTGGGAGTGGATTATGTGTTTCTTGCTAATACTTATCAGTATTTTGCGCTAAATTCTCAAATAGGTTATGATATAAATAATAAACAAAATCAAAGATTGTCTGCGCATACATTCAATGTAAGCTATTATTTGCCAAGGAGTTTTGCGGCCTTTGATAGTTTATTCAGAATCAATGAGTTTTTAAGAAGGAGCTTTCAGGGAAATAGATTGTTTACCTCATTTGTGTTTAATGATTTGAATTACTACAAGCAGACCAAGGTAAATAGTTTTTATACGAAGTCTCTCTATACTTCTTTAGAATTCTCGGGTCTGGAGATTCAAATTGCTAATTCAATATACAATTTATTTTCATCGCGCAATCTTGATTTCAAATTACGAAATATAGAGTTTTCTAAGTTTATTAGATTTGATATTGATCATCGGTGGTATTTTTCGTACAGTGATAATTCTTCATTGGTTTTGAGAGCAACCAGTGGAGTTATTTTTCCATTTGGGACAAGCGTGGCATCGCCTTATATTAGACAATTTTATATGGGAGGTCCACAATCTATGCGGGGATGGAGCATTAGGGAGCTTGGACCGGGAGGAGAATTGCCACCAAATGTAGCCAGTAATCTTTCATTTTTTAGTGCCGCAGATATGAAATTAGAAACCAATATAGAGTATCGGAGCAATTTATTTTGGAGATTCAAGTGGGCTGCATTTATGGATATGGGTAACTTGTGGTTGCTGCCTAAGAGCAGTAGGGAAGATAAAATAGGGGAGATATCTAAGACATTTTACAAACAACTTGCAATATCTGCAGGTCTTGGGCTCAGAATGGATGTCACATTTGCAATCATTAGAATGGACTATGGCATCAAACTTAGAAATCCATACAAAAATGAAGAAACAAAGTCTTATTGGTTGTATGGCGCAAAGAATCCTGTGAGCTTGACTAAGATTTATAAGAATTCTAATTTGCATTTAGCAATCAATTACCCTTTTTAATCTCAGCTCTTCCATATTTTTTACAGACTGGACATTGATCTATCTTGTGTGCTCTTGCCGGACAAAATTTTCTGCCATAATAAATCATTTGGAGATGCAGTTTATTCCAATCCTTTGAGTCGTAAATCTTCTTTAAATCTTCCTCCGTTTTTTCAACAGATTTTCCTGTACTAAGACCCCATCGATAGGCAAGTCTATGAATGTGTGTATCTACCGGAAAAGCAGGAACTCCAAATGCCTGCACCATTACAACGCTGGCCGTTTTGTGACCTACGCCCGGTAATTCTTCAAGCAAGTGGATTTGGTTTGGAACTTGACCATTGTATTTTTCAAGTAACAATTTGGATAGATTGAATATTGCTTTTGAT
This sequence comes from Saprospiraceae bacterium UBA3362, assembly GCA_002360455.1. Taxonomy (GTDB): domain Bacteria; phylum Bacteroidota; class Bacteroidia; order Chitinophagales; family Saprospiraceae; genus Vicinibacter. The sequence goes on along the minus strand of DEQQ01000024.1, from coordinate 63,190 downwards.
TTGGCAGGGCCTAGTCCACAGGGTTTGATGAATTCATAAATTTCTTCAATACTCAAAAGAATCATTTCTTGTGGAGTAGACGCTTTAGGGAAAAGTATTGCAGTAATTTGATTTACTCTTTCATCTGTACATTGTGCAGATAAAAGTACAGCGATCAATAAGGTGTAAGGGTCTTTGTGATGGAGAGGAACAGGAGTATAAGGAAATAATTCATTGAGTATGGCTTGTATTTCTTTCCCTTTTTCTTTTTTTGTCATTGGTTGAGGTTTAAAAGAAATTTCAAACTGTCTTTATGGTCGGCAAAATTATTCAATCCCGGACATTGAGCTTGTCCAAATGAAAATGTTTCTAGATCATTTAATTTATTTTTACTTACAATACATTGTATTTCTTCATCTCTTGATTTTAATTCAGAGAGTAGGGTTTCTTTTATGGTGTAATATTCATAATTGATTACAGAAATAGGAGAGGCGATTGCATTATTTTCTACCAGAATACAAGATTGAGCTTGAAAAAAATGTTGTTTTTGAAGCATGTGTATTGCCAGCTGATAGTCAAAATTATTTCTGTATTTATGATGATCATGAATTTGAGGAAAAGTGCTGTCCAATACAGATAACAATGATTCAAAAGAGAATCCATAAGGAACATACAGCTTGCTTACATTTCTACAGCCTAAACCGTAATAGCTAAAGATATCATGAGCCAGTTCGCGGAAGTCAGTTGTGGTTTCATTTCCGTCCAAAACGGCTACTGCGTTTTTGTGACCTCGGAGTAAATTTGGAATGGAATTGAAATAATGACGAAATTGATTTAATGCCAAATCTGAGCCTGTCGCAATAAGAGCGTGTACTGACTTTATTTGTTGGACAAATTCTATTCTATTTGACAATTCCGGATTATTTTTTGATAACAGCTCAATTGCCCATCGGTATAACTGCTCATCTTTCGAAGAGCATTTTAACTTGATATTGTTGCCGGATAACAATATGCATACTATGTCATGAAAACCAACAAGAGGAACATTTCCTGCAACGATAAGTCCAATATCCAATAAGGGATCAACCTCAGGAATAGAATAGGAAATAAGCCAATCTTTAAGTTTGTTTTTATCAAGATACTCTGCAATTATGGAATTGAGCATTAAGCTTATGGAGTTAGCAGTGAACCAGTTGTTTTCGTTGTAAGCACGAAGAAAAGCAAATTGTTTTCTCTCATTTTCCTCGGTCAATTCTAAACCCCAGATCCGGAAAGCTTCTATTTTATTTGATAGGTTCATCATTTTATTTAATCAATAAATTCTTGAGTTCCTTCATCCAGAGATTCTTTTCTGTGAAGTGTATAATTTCTCCATTTGCTAAGAAGAGCTTGGTATGCTTGTGGAAGTTCTAGTTCAAAATACATTTTTTGATTGGTTTTAGGATGAATAAATCCTATAGAGCGTGCATGCAATGCAAAATGAGGAAGAATTTCATAGCAATTGTTTACGAATTGTTTGTATTTTGTAAAAATTGTGCCTTTTAAAATTTTATCGCCTCCGTATTTTTCATCATTAAACAATGTATGACCGATAGCGCGCATGTGAACTCTAATTTGATGGGTTCTTCCGGTTTCTAATTTGCATTTTATCAGACTTGTGTAATAGAACGATTCAACAAGTTCATAATTGGTTGCGGCATATTTTCCTTCCAATGGATCATTAGTGGTGGCCATGCAAGATCTGCGCTTTGGGTCGCGATAGATATTCATTTCAATTCTGCCAATAGCGGGATTCGGTTCTCCCCAAACCAATGCTAAATATTCTCTCTCTATAGTATGATCAAAAAACTGTTTTGATAAATGAGCTGCAGCCTCGTCATTCTTTGCAAGAAGAAGCAACCCCGAAGTCTCTTTATCTATGCGATGCACAAGTCCGAGTCTCTCATGTCCTTCTGGAATAAATCCTTTGCCTCGATAGCCTAAGTGCCAGGCGATGGCATTGAGCAATGTGCCTGTTCTTACTCCGGCAGCAGGATGTACAACTACTCCGGGTCTCTTATTGATAACAATCAAAGTATCGTCTTCATACACAATATCCAATGGCAATTCTTCAGGAATGATTTCCTGCTCTATCACTGGCCTTGGTGTGATTACATGGATTTGATCATTAGGTCGAATCTTATAGTTTGACTTAACTGTAGACTGGTTTACTGTGATCCATCCGGCTGCTATTGCCATTTGGATTTTATTGCGCGATACTCTTGGAATTTTCTCGCTCAAAAAAGCATCAATCCTAATCGGACTTTGTTTAGGGTCAACTTGGATATCGATTCGCTCGTAGTCAAGCTCATCGGCTGCAATTTCTTGAAATTCATCTTGATTCATATTTTCCTATTAAGAGACCAATGGATTATTCTTGAGTTTATTTACATTTGCAACCTGGTAAAATGATATTTCTTAGACTGATTTGATTTTTAGAAAATTCTTTTTGAATAAAAGGAATATCTTCAAATTTAACGGTTTAGCAAGTTTATCAGTTTAATTTAACCTCATTAATGGTTTTATTCAAGATTGCAATTAAATTAATTCTAAAATATGGCCGGCAAAATTAGCACAAATATTCCAACAATATGTGCAAGATCACCAAGAGATTTAAAAAATACAAAGCCACATCAATTGCCCATTTATGCAAGTTCTACTTTTGAGTTTGATTCGATTGAAGATTCTATTGAAGCATTCCAGAAGCAACCCCACAACTATGTTTATACTCGATACGGGAATCCAACCATAGATGCTGTTGCTCAAAAAATAGCTCACTTGGAGTCTTTGGATGCAACAGGGCTGTTGTGTTCGAGCGGGATGGCTGCCATCCATATCCCAATGATTAGTTTGTTAAAAGCGGGGGATGCTGTTTTGACACAGCCTATTTTGTATGGAGGAACAGTTGAATTATTTGAAAAAGTACTCAGGCCGCAAGGCATTCATTTTATTTATGCCGATATGGAAGATGAGAACAGTTTAAGAGATTTAATCTCAAAAAACAAAAACATTAAATTAAATTATGTTGAGACTCCATGTAACCCAACTTTAGCTTGTATTGATATTGGGAAATTGAAAAACTTGAGAGATGAATTCAAGATCAAATTAATTGTGGACAATACTTTTTCTACTCCCTACAATCAAAAAGCATTGCAACTAGGAGCCGATATAGTAATTCATTCTACGACCAAATTTTTACATGGCCATGGGGTTTCTACAGGTGGAGTAATTATTTCTGAAGATGTACAATTGATGAATGAATTGATATGGCCAAATCTAAAACTCACAGGAGCGAATTCTAATGTTATGGATGCATGGCTTATTCATTTAGGGCTGAAAACATTGCATGTAAGAATGCAAAGGCATAATGAAAATGCTAATGCTTTAGCTCATTTTTTACATAGTCATCCAATGGTCAATTCAGTAAACTATCCGGGATTGAAAAACTTTGTGGGTCATGAAGTTGCAAAAAAACAAATGTCTGGATTTGGAGCCATGTTGAGTTTTGAAGTAAAAGGTTCTACTCAACAGACTATTCAATGTCTCAATGCATTGAGTATGGCATCTATTGCTCCCTCGCTTGGAGAAACAGAAACTATGGTATTGCATCCTGCCACATCATCTCACATGAAAATGGATCCGGGCATGAGAAAAAAATATGGAATCAGTGATTCTCTCATAAGAGTGTCTGTAGGATTGGAAGATATTAGCGATATTATTTATGATTTTGAACAAGCACTAACTTCATTGTCGCAGTAAGGGAGTGTAAGTACTATTATTCTTCAGATCTAAATCGAATAAGGCAAACTTGAGGATTGTTATGATAGGGAATGGTAGAGTAGTACAAAATGTAATACTCTCCAAAAAGTGGATCATTTGATAAATAAAAATATAAACAATAAAAACTATATTAAAAGTGTTGGCTAATCTGCGTCACCCACACATCCCAAAAAGTTTTGTCTTACTTAAGGCACAACTCTAAAACAGAACCCACCTTTATTGTAAAAAAATAAATCAGGAATATTAATAATATGAGTATTATAAAATGAATCTTTTGCTTCTCTCAATAAATTAAAATTACTGTCTGTACCCGCATTCATATCTACTATCACATCATAACTATTTCCTCTACATTTTCCAGGAAAATCTTGTTGATTTGAATTATCGCCTATACCGCATTTTTGATACAATAAATATAATCCTTCTTTTTTGGGAATAATATAGTAAAATAAACTATAGGTATCTTTTGAAAAATTGTAGCTTGTGAAATAAATGGAATGTCCGCGATTATATGTTGATTCATCCATATTCTGAGATATTGTAAAATAGTTGCTTATTTTAATATATCCATTTCCAAATGTGTCTAATTTTACAATAGCCATATTTGGGAACCAATTAATGTTTTCCATTTTATATTTTTTATCAGTCTGTAACTCATGTACATACTTATCAAAAACAGAACTAAAAAATATAGTATCTCCTATCTTGTAGGTTTCTTGGAATGGAGTAGTTACACATGGAATATGAAAACGATCAGGGCAGTTATCTGCATCCCTACAGCCCAAATAGGATAGTATGATTAAAATATAGAATTTGATTTTCATTTTAGATTTAATTTGAATAAGTGAAAAAAGTAGGGGGACAATCTTTTAATAAAATTACATTCTGTTTTGATTCACTCTTCCCATTTTATTTTGGAGAGATGTATAATTATCTATAATTTACTTCGATGTATTCGCCCCATGATTTGTTTTTGCAATAATCCGGAAGTGGAGTTATATCAATTGTATCCATGGCATTGAGAAAGAAAGTTCTTACTCCTAAGCTAACTAAATTCAACCTTACTTCGACATTTGCCTCAATATTGTTGATTAATTTCATACTTACAGCGTTTAAACACTTTGGAGCTGCTCTAGGAATGCATAAATCAGACTCCCCAAAGTAAACAAATAAAACGCTCAGTATATTACGATGGTAATAAATTGAATTTTGATCAAGCTCATAGTAGTCATCAGTTCCGGGAATAAAATTTCCCTTTTTGAAACAATCATCGTTGCATTGGATATTTAGAAAGCATATTGATATCAAAAAACATAACTTATTTCTATGTCCACTTTTTTTGAGGACGTCTATAATGTGGTTAAGAAGTAGAAAATATTGGAAATGGTATTCTATTTTCATAAGCTAAGGGTTTAATTTTAGTTGTTTAAAACAAATGTAATACATCATTTGAAAATATGCAAGTATATCCAATGAAAATTTTACTATCACTTCATTTACAGTATAAGTTTATTTTGTAGCAATGTCCATGATGCCAATCGTACTTGGCTCTCAGCATTGATTGGTAACATGCTTTTTTTAAGGGTTTGTCGAGTTGATGTCAAGTTACTCAAAACTTGCTGCCACCTTTTGTATGAGGAAAAGTCAGCAAGATGATTGTAGAAATCGTTTTAGGAATTGGAATCATGGCTCAAACTTATTTATCCATGTTTTGGTATCAAATGTTTTATCGGAGCTAAATAAAATTCAAATAGACCAAATTTAATTTCAAATTGTTAATTTTAACCACATTTTAACTTGAGAAATGAATTATTTTTAATTTAACTAAACTATTTCGATGGTTTTTAGTTTCTTGTGGAGTGAATTCCGTGCTTATAAAAATTGTTATTCATTTAGTTCTTTCATGCCTTGTCATGAAAGATGTGATGAGCTTTGTAGTTTCTATTGATAAAAGTGAATTGCTTACTGAACTCAATGAGCTTCAAGATGACCTAAAGAAAGAGTCAAAAGAGGAGTCAAACAAAGAAGATTATTTTTTCAAAATCAATCATTTCATAGAGCATCCCAATCCTTATTTTAGCAATAGAATAGAAACTATCAATTTTTCTTTCAAGCAGTATTTTTACTTTATTTCACTCAATCTAATTGATTCTCCGCCTCCGGAGTTGAGTTAATAAAAGATATAGCATTATACACCATTTTTTTTATTAACTCTTTCATTATAATTCATGTACAAACATTATATGGAGAGTCGTGTAACCATGACTCCCGAAAAGTCCTTAACCTTCCTTAAAGAGGGTAATCAAAGATTCATCAATAACTTAAAAATTAATAGAGATCACTTTGAAATGGTGAATATTACCTCAGACTCTCAATTTCCTTTTGCAAGTATTCTGAGTTGCTCTGATTCACGCACTTCTGCCGAGCTCATTTTTGATCAAGGTCTTGGTGATTTATTTAGCGTGAGATTGGCCGGAAATGTAGCCAGTATGGATGCTGTTGCAAGTCTTGAATTTTCTCATAAAATTCTTGGCTCAAAGTTGATCGTGGTTTTAGGTCATACCAATTGTGGAGCTATTAAAGGTGCATGTGATCAGTACAATCAATACAATCTCAAATATCTTTTGGATCAGATAGCACCAGCAATAGAGATAGAAGCAGAAACCATTGAAGAACGAAACTCGACAAATACAAAGTTTGTGGAGAATGTTGCCAAAATTAATGTACAATATCAAATCCAAGAGCTTGTTGACAAAAGCAGCTTCCTAAAGACAGCGATTGAATCAAGAGAATTGGGTATTATTGGAGCTATTTACAATGTATCCTCAGGCAAAGTTGAATATTTTGATATGGATATTTATACCTGTGATGTGTTGGATACTCCACTTCATTTTGCTAACTAAATTTTATTCATCATTTTAAATAAAATAAGATGCAAAGTGTGAAAGATTCAAAATACTCCTATCTTCTCAACTTTATAAATCCTTTTGATGCTCGATATGAGGATCTTACCAAAGGAGATCTGAAATCCAATATCTTTAAAGATTTAATGGCAGGATTAGTAGTGGCAATGGTAGCCATTCCACTCGCTATGGGTTTTGCTATGGCTTCGGGACTCAGGCCGGAACAAGGGATTGTAGGTGGTGCAGTTGCAGGGTTGATAGGAGCATTGTTTGGTGGAAGCAAGTATCAGGTATATGGCCCCACCGCTGCTTATATTCCTATCATTGGAGGACTCATGGCAACTTATGATCATGGATTTTTGGTAATGGTATCCATTATTGCAGGGATGATGTTGATGTTGTCAGGTGTCTTTAAGCTAGGAAGAATAGTTGCTCTGGTTCCGCACTCTATTGTCGTTGGGTTTACAATAGGTATTGCTGTGGTTATTGCATTTTCTCAATTGGGAGAAGTATTTGGTTTTAAGGAAAAAATAGGGTATGGCTTTGGTGAACAAATTAGAAATATCATTAAGTATTTTGATCAAGCCAATGTCTATGCAATCATTGTCTCCTTGCTTACATTTACGATTTGCAAAATTTTAATTTCGTATTCAAAATTAATACCGGCTCCTGTCATTGGTTTGGGCTTTGGGTATATTGCAGCAAAGACCTTTTGGATGGATAAAGGCTTGGTTTTGATTAAAGATAAATACGGCTCAATTCCTACAGATTTTAGTGTAATTACATTGCCGGTTGTTCCTGATTTAAATTCGACTGTACTTTTCGATGCCATCTATTTTGCTATTGCCATTTACTTTGTGGCGGCAATAGAAAGTTTGCTTTGCTCGAGAATGGCAGATCGGTTGGCGAATAATCAAGGCACAGCTTATAATCCGAATAAAGAATTATGGGGTCAGGGATTAGTTAATATTCTTACTCCACTGTTCAATGGATTTCCACATACGGGAGCATTAGCAAGAACGGCCGTCAATATTAAACTTGGAGCTTTATCTCCTCTGGCAGGAATTGCAAAATTTGCATTCAAGTTGCTTCTCGCTTATTTCTTGGCGAGCCACCTAGAGCTTGTTCCGATGGCTTGTATAGGAGGTATTTTGTTATATGTTGCAAGCGGCATGGTGAAGAAACATGAGATAGATGAAGTCTTGTCTATGAATAATAAATTTCATATCGGACTGATGATTTTTACAGCCGTAATGGTTCCAATGTTTGGATTTTTAGTAGCAGTACTGTCTGCAATTGGAGTGTTTATATTATTGGTGGTATTTAAGTTCGTTGAAAATCCTATGTCAGAAAAAACTGAACATAATTTAGACGATACAATAGGCTAATCTAAAGTTAACTAAAGAAGCATTTTTGTTTTTGTAATATTTTGGTATTAAAATGGAGGCCTCAAACGTTGGGGCCTCTTTTATTAGGAAAAGATTTGCTAAGTTCATCGTGTTTTCATAGTTGAGCAAGAGATTTGAGATTCTTTACGAGATTCTGATTAGCTTATTTTGTTGACTAGAATGAAATTATTTCTCCCTTTTATTTCTAAATAAATGGGATAAAAAAAACAATTCGTTTTATGCTTTGGGAATAGGGGAGCCATGAGGATCGGTTTGGGGATAGCCCAAGGATTCATCAACCTCAGATAAAAATTCCTCTGTCATATAGTGTTCAAATTGCTCAGCCTCATCATGAATTTGATCAGGTTCCAGGCCCAATTCATTAGCAAGATATGATTCCCACAGTCGATGGGCTCGCACCAATTGATTGGCTCTAATTTTACCTTCTTCACTCAACTTGATTCCTTCGTTAGAAGAGAGCAATAGTCCCTTTTTTATCAATATTTTAAGCCATTTTTCCAGCTCTTTTTTTGAATGTCCGGAAAATGAAATTAATTTCTGGATGTTGACGTCTGATTGAGCTTCGAGCTTGCTGCTTAGTTTCAAAATATCTTCTACTATGATGCGGTTTTCCAAATTCCGCTTCTGTAGCCATTTTGCAATAAGTCCATTTTTAGGATGAATCAAAAATGTCAAAGCATAAATCAAGGTTGCAACGACAGCCATCATAGGTCCCGGAGGAAGATTAAATGCAGCCGACAAAAGCAGGCCGGTCATAGAAGATAAGATTCCCAAAAGTCCGGCAGTGATGAGCACTTTGGGCAATTGATTTGCTATTAAAAGCGCCGTTGAAGCCGGTGTGATCAACATGGCTACAACCAATATCACACCTACGCTACTCAGAGAGCTAACAATGGTCAAAGAGAGCAGCAACATAAATAAGTAATGAACATAGCTTGGTTTGATACCAAGCGATTCTGCAATTTGGCTTTGAAAACTTGTTACAAACAATGCTTTGTAAAATAATACAACACAACTTATCACAATCACACTCATGCCCGCAATGAGACACAAATCTTCATTGGTTACACTAAGAACATTGCTGAATAAGAAATCTTTAAGATCCAGATGCATGCCTTCTTTGTGACTTAGGGCCGATATGCCTATGACTCCCAGTGCAAACATGAAGGTAAAGATGATTCCAATGGCGGCATCGTTTTTCACCATGACATTTTTCTGAAGCCAGGTAATAAAAAATGCAGAAAGTAATCCGCTCAACAAGGCTCCACCAAAAAATGCAGTTGTGGAATATCCCATGGCAATAAAAGCGATAACAATTCCCGGCAACACTGCATGGCTCAAGGCATCACCAATTAAGGCCATATTTCGAAGAACCACAAAACAACCTAAAACTCCACAAATGGCGCCTACCATCATGGCGGCAGCTAAAGAACGGAGCCCGGAAAGCTCTGAGAGGAAATGCAATAAAGTATCCAAATCTTTACTTTGTAAAGCAAAGATACCAAATAAATCGAAGTAAATTTTAGACTAAACTAAATTATTGTTGCTGGGTTTTTAGGCTGTCTGGCAATGCAGTTCTTGGTCGAAGGAAATTTTTGAAGAAGTCTATACCTTCATTGCTTATTTTATTGGATCCAACTCTCTTTCCTCCCTGCAACCATACCATTGCACTGCATCCATTCTGATAATAAATCTCTGCGTCGTATGTATTATTCCCATTAACGATAAAAACGATTCGACCTTCTGGAGGGCAGCCTCCGGTGACCAAGCCTTTTTCGTCATCAGCAAAAGAAAGTACATATTGCACTGCCTGAGGGTTGTCAAAGCTCATGCTTACATTGACCTCTTTTTTAAGAGAAATCAGATCTATTGATGTTACTGTTTTATTGAGTTCTGTTATTGTCTCTGCCGGAAAAATAGGAAGATTAGCTAAAGTATTGGAGTTTGAACCGTTTTTACCACTTTCTTTGCAAGACATCATCATGCAAATAAAAACAAATGCTGAAACTAGAAATTTATTCATAAGTTGATTGTTGATATTCATTGGATTAGATTGTCTTTTTCATTTTTTAAGGTTTTTTAATCAATTTATAAAACCAATTAATTAAAATGAAATTGAAGACCCAAAGATAGAAAATAACTCTTCAATTTTTTAGGATTTCCGGAGGGATCTGTAAATTTATAAATTGGTGTCCACGAACTTGTATATCTGCCGGAAATAGACCAGTTTTTATGCCAAAAATATTGGCTCCCTAAAATCCAACTAATATCATTTTTACTGAAGCGATCTTCTAAATTATTAAGCGTAGAAGCAGATAGAAGTCGACCTAACGATAAGCCTCCTTCAAATCTTATTCTGTGATAGGAACCGCGATCGGTTTCAATCATCCAATCATTGACTTGAAGCAGAACAGGAATCTCCAAATAATTGAGTTTTATTCCAACAAGAACATCCTCCTTGGATGAGCTTCTTGATCCTCGTTGGCTGTATAAAAATTCTATTCCGAGATTCATTAATTTATTGAGTTTGGCAGTTCCATATATCCCTGCGGTAACACCAAAGCGGTTGAATCCGAAGGAATCATCTCCATCGATTTGACAAAAAGTGCTGCCCAGCTTCAGGCCGGCTCCAAAAGTTCGGCTTGTTTGAGCCAGATAAGGGCTAAAAATACACCCTAGAAAAAATAGGCAGAAAAAAAGAACCAATTGTTTATTCATTATTAAGGCTTTAATCATTGAAAATCAACACGCAAGAATAATATTTAATACGTTAATGCACAATTTTTCCGTCCAAAATATATTTATTTTTTTCTAATAAATCATTTTGAATTACATTTACGCCTGAATCGGGAGCGGCGTCCCCATTGTATTAACAACGAATTGATAAGATGAAGTGTACGAGAGCTAATCTAAAAAAATTGGAAGAACTTTGTCAAAATTTAGGATACAAAGTAAGATATGAACAAGGTCACTTTCAATCAGGGTATTGTAGAGTAGAATCAAAGAAAATATTGGTTGTCAATAAGTTTTTTGATGTTGAGGCTAGGGTGAATTGTTTATTGGAGCTTATTCCGGATCTTCCAATAGAGAATCATGGCCTCGAACCTGAAGTAGAAAAGTTTTATCATAAGATAACTCAAAGCCAATATCAAGAGGCTGAATTGGTAGAATAATAAAGGTGAAAATTAGATTCCTAGGAACCGGGACTTCGCAGGGTATTCCGTTGTTAGCTTGTACCTGTCCTGTGTGTCGATCTCAAAATCCTAAGGATAGTCGATTACGGACTTCTGCTTTGATTGAACACAAGGGTGATTATTTATTGATTGATCCGGGACCTGATCTGCGACAACAACTGCTGCAGTTAGCTTCTCTGCCGCAATTGTCCGGCATTTTAATTACACATGAACATGGAGATCACACTGCAGGCTTGGACGATTTGAGACCTTTTAATGTGATCAATCCAAGCTTGAGCTTGTATGCAGAAGATAGAGTTTGTCAAGATTTGCAACAGAGATTTGGGTATATTTTTGGCGATAAACCTTATAAAGGAGGCCCCAAATTGAGCTTGAAGACAGTGAAGGTTGAGCAGGCATTTACATTGGGAAATTTTGAAATTCTCCCATTGAGAATTTTCCATGGAGAGCTTCCTATTTTAGCTTATAAAATTGGTCCATTGGTTTATATTACGGATGCCAAACAAATTCCACCTAGCAGCTTTGAGTCTATTTTGGAGTCTGAAGTTTTGGTATTAAATGCTTTAAGAAAATCTGTTCATCCTACTCATTTGTCGCTCGATGAGGCTGTTGAATTTGCAGAAAAGACAAAAATCAAAAAAGTATATTTAACTCATCTCTCACATCAAATGGGTTTACATGATGAGGCGTCAACTTTACTGCCGGAGAATATCAAAATTGCATACGATGGACTTGAAGTCGAGATTTGATTTTATAGTTCGATTTAAAGGTTATTATTCGAAATATTAAATAGAACATATTGCTGTAGGGGCGAAAACGGTGTTAATGATTGGAAACCAAAAAGATGGATTAAAAAATGCATTTGATCAAAAAAGAAAATCCCGAAAAAAAAGCATTATAATAATAGAAATTTCTTAAAATATATCACACAATGGTTTTATCAAACACAAGAACTTATTAATAGATGAATAAATTAAAACACTCAGTAAGTCCTTATTTAAAACAGCATGCTCAAAATCCGGTACATTGGTGGGAGTGGGGACATGAGGCAATAGATTATGCCAAGCAAAACAATCTGCCAATTTTGATCAGTGTTGGTTATTCTACCTGTCATTGGTGTCATGTTATGGCCCATGAATCTTTTGAAGATAATCATGTGGCCGAAATAATGAATCAGCATTTTGTGAGTATCAAAGTAGATCGAGAAGAATACCCGGAATTGGATCATTTTCTCATGACTGCAGTTCAATCAATGGGAGTTTCAGGAGGTTGGCCGTTGAATTGTTTTCTCACACCAGAGGTTAAGCCTTTCTTTGGGGGAACTTATTTTCCACCTGTAGCAAATTATGGTCGACCTTCTTGGTCTCAGGTTCTGCTGTCTGTAGCTCGTTCATTTCATGAGAAAAAAGATGCAGTAGTACACTCTTCAAATCAAATTTTTGAATTTATTTCAAAACAAAAGACAAATCAAGAAGACGAGAATAATAAGCCCAATCTGAGTCCGAAAGAAGCTTTAAAACCTTACATGGATTTAGAGTTGGGAGGATTTGGATTTGGTCAAAAATTTCCTAACACATTTGCGCTCAACCTTCTTATGAAGGAATCAATGAAAACAGCGGATATTGCATTGAATTCTTTTATTGATAAGACAGTAGAAGGTCTTTGTTTTTGTGGCATGTTTGATCATTTAGATGGTGGATTTTTTAGATATACAGTAGATAGAAATTGGAGAATCCCACATTTCGAAAAGATGTTGTATGATCATTGTTATATCCTTATTGCACTGTCACAATACTATCGTGTTAGGAGATCCTATAGTATTTTGAAAGTCATTGAACAGGCGATACTGTTTTGGGAAAAATCCATGAGCGAAGAAGGTTTATTTTATGCTGCAATAGATGCCGATTCAGAAGGAAAGGAAGGTGTTTTTTATCTATGGAACGAAAGAGAATTGGAGGAAGTATTTGATAAAAATGAATTAGAAGAAATTCTTTCGCTGATAGACCTTGTTCCAATGCATGGAGCTACAGATAAAGTTTTAAATTTAAAATATCAGGAGTGTTCCATTTTATCTTGGAACAAACAACAATGGAATCGAAACGGAGAATTGCTAGCAAAGCTTGCAGGGCGAAGAGCTTCACGCCTTTGGCCGGCGATAGATAAGAAGCAAATTTTAGCTTGGAATGCATTGGCTGTCAGCATGTATAGTTCTGTATATCTTAGTACCGCTCAATCTCAATATTTTGAAAAAGCAAATCAATTGCTTGAAACTATATTAAAACAATTCCGGTACGAGGATTCGAGTTTTGCAAGGTATTGTTTTGATACTAAAAAATACGGACATGCCTATTTAGAAGATTTGGTCTATCTTATAAGAGCTTGTCTGGACATTTACTGTATCGCTCCCGATTCAAGGATCAAGGACCATGTAATCCATTTATTTCATTTGATACAAAAAGATTTTAGTATTTCAAATGGATTGCTAAGTGTTCAATCCAATTCGATGCATTCAAAACACATTCCCCCTTTGTTTGATTCACAAGACAGTTCTTTAGCAAACCCAAATGCAGTTTTGATGCAATGCAAAACTATTTTAAATCACTTGAATTGGGAAGGACTTGATTTAAGTTGGCTTTCGATGGATCTGTCCAATGCGTTGAGTTGGCTCAACAGTTCATTCTTTGCTCATGCAAATTGGTATGATGTGGTTCATACTGCAGAGCAAATTTTTATAAGTGTACATCCTAATAAACTGATCGAGTTTCTTGGTTGGCAGAAATTCTATCCAAATTGGTTTCTTTTGGTAGACCATGATATAGATGAGGAGATCATCCAAATTTGCGATGAAAGTTCATGTAAAATTTGTAATTTTACGGAACAAGAATTCGAAAATTGGATCCTTTCAAATTGAAGTTAAGAAGAATAGGGCTTTATTTTTTTATAGTCGGTATTTTGAGTAAGGGGTCTGCTCAACAGTTGGCTGCTTTTTCATATTTGGTTCCGGATCCAATGTTTACCCATATAAGCAATGCCGGATGGGAACCTCAGACCAAGATTTTAGCAACTTTTAGAGATCAGTGGCGTAATATCCAGAATCACCCACAACTTTTCAATTTAAGTATAACAACTGCAATTGAACCTTGGTCGTCCGGAATGGGGGTGGATATTGTTAATTATAAAAGTGGGCTTGAGAATCATTGGAAATCAAGATTGGCCTATACCTATTGGTACAGAGCCGAAAATTTTGCCATTTCAGGAGCAGCGTATACGGCGTGGGCGCAATCTGCATTTGATGGCTTAGCAGCCAGGACGCCAGGCGGCTTTTATGGTACAATAATTAATCATAACGATCCTCTTATCGAAGGGCAAAATTATAGAGTGAGTTCAGCCGAGGTTGGCCTGAGTATTGGTTTGAGGAGTAGGCCGATCAATTTTTCATTGAGTTTGAGCCATGTAGCATCTGATCATAAAATTTATTTTAAACCTCTTACTTCAACTAAATTATTGAATATTGGGCTAAATAAGAGTATTAATTTTGAGCAAATTCTGATTATTCCAAATTTAATTTTTTATACAGATTTTGTTCAGTCACAGGCCGAAATATTATTGCATTTGGATTATAAAAATCAACTATTTTTGCAAACGTTTTTTAAAAGCTGGGATAACAGTTTGTTAAACAGTTATGGCTTAGGAATTGGATTTAGGCCGAGCTCAAAGACTAGAATTTTTTATCGATTTGAATCCTCAGCCTTGCAATTGGGTCAAAAAATTTCAGGAAATTCTCAAGAATTTGGAATTGAGTGGAATTTGGCAACATTTTTGGGTGGTTCTAAAAAGGTGAAATGGATAAATAATCCGAGATGGTCGGATTAGTATTTGGAAACTAATAACTTATATATAATTGATCAGGCTTAAGTGAAATTTAGCAAAATTATTTATGTTTGATCACAATAAATCAAAAAATATTTAGTTGTTAGCTTAGTAGTGGTTATCATTGTCTATAATTATAGACTTGAAGCAAAATAATTTATTGCGTTGTAACAATTTGTTGTTATATTTACGCGAAATTTTTTTTTAAGACAAAGTAGGTAAATACGTACCAGATGAGGAATTTAAATCTTTCTCTATTGGTCTTGGGTTTGTTTTTCATAGCTTCCTGTGGAAAAAAACAACAAGACGGACAGCTCACCGGTGTTTTGGAAAGACCAAAATGGGGTGGTATCAATCCTTTCGGAATGGTTTATGTGCCAAGCGGAAGTTTTGTTAGTGGTCAGAGTGACCAAGATTTTTTGAATTCAAATATTCAAAAATCGAAAACTCATTCAATATCAGGATTTTACATGGATGACACAGAAATCACAAACAATGAATATCGTCAGTTTGTGTACTGGGTGAGAGATTCTTTAGCTCATGCAGCTTTAGGTCATTATATAGATAGCGACGATGGAAGCACTCAGAATATTGATTGGGAACAAGAGATAGACTGGGAGGACGAGACTTTGGATGCTATGAATTTCCAAGGGGCAGATGCTTTCAAAGGTGTAAAAGAGCATGACACTCGTCAATATGTCTATGAGTGGGAGTGGAAAGACTGGCAAGCTGCTGCTCATTCTAGAGGAATTAAAAGAAGCAGTATCATTCATAAAGAAAAAACTCCTATCTATCCGGATACTTTGTCCTTTGTAAGAGATTTCTCTTATTCTTATAATGAGCCAATGATGAGAAACTATTTCTCACATCCGGCATTTGATGATTATCCTGTTGTTGGAATTAACTGGAAACAAGCTAGAGCTTTCTGTTATTGGAGAACTTTGCTTTGGAATACCTATAAAGCTGAGGATGAGCCAAATTCTGAAGAATTTAGATTGCCACTCGAGCATGAGTGGGAATGGGCTGCCAGAGGCGGTAGAGACCTTGCTCCGTTTCCATGGGGAGGTTATTATTTAAGAAATGCCAAAGGTTGTTTATTGGCAAACTTCAAACCTGGTAGAGGAAATTATCCAGAGGATGGCGGTCAGTATACAGTCAAAGCTGATGCCTATTTCCCTAATGAATATGGTTTATATAATATGTCAGGAAACGTTTCAGAATGGACTGAAACAGCATTCCATGATGGTGCTAACAACTTCATCCATGATATCAATCCGGATATAAAATATGAAGCAAAGGCAGAAGATCCTGAGTCCTTCAAAAGAAAGGTGATTCGCGGTGGATCATGGAAAGATGTAGGATATTATTTGCAGACCGGAACTCGATCTTGGGAGTTTCAAGATACTTCTAAGTCTTACATTGGGTTTAGAACAGTATTGTCTTTCTTGGGAAGATCACAGAATGACTTTAATTAATTAAAATCGATATCTATTTAATCAAACAATATTTTTTACCAAAAAAACTTCTTAAAAATGGCTTTTTACAAAACTAATGGATTTAAGTATCTTAAGAATTTTATTATCGGTGCAGGTGCTGCCGTAGTTATGTTAGGTGCTCTTTTCAAGATCATGTCTTGGGAAGGTGGTGATATTATGATTACTGCCGGTCTAGTTACTGAAGCGATACTTTTCTTAATGTTGGGTATCATTCCACCGGATAAAGATTATTACTGGGATAAATTATATCCGGGATTAGGTGATTACCATGCAAAAATCAATGCATTGACAGATGGTCCTGTAAAAGGTGCTGCACGTCCATTGAATGGAGAAGCAGTTGAAAATCAATTAGGAGGAATGTTATCTGAGTTGCAAAATATGTCTAAGAGCTTAGGTTCTTTAAAAGCACTTCAAGAAGTAGACTTTTCTAAGACTGGAGATCAAATGAAGACCATGGGTAACTTCTATACTAAGATGAATGAGGCAATGTCAACATTGAGCAATTCATTGGATGATACTAAGGCATATAGCGAGCAAGTAGCAAACTTAAAGAAGAACTTGACCAACTTAAATGGTGTGTATGGCAACATACTTTCTTCTTATAAGAATATGTCAGGAAACAATTAATCTTGTTTCTATAGATTAAAATCGCTACTTATTGTTTAACTTTCAAATTAAGATAGAATATGTCTATTCCTAAGGAGCCCCGTCAGCTCATGATTAATATTATGTACCTGGTCCTTACAGCGCTTTTGGCGTTGAACGTATCAGCAGAGATATTCAATGCCTTTAAATTAGTAAATAAGGGATTGGAGCAATCCAACAAATCATTGGATCAAGCAAACGATGCGTTGCCAGGATCCATTGCAGAGAGATCTAAAGCCAAGCCGGAGTATGCAAGATTTGCAGAACGCGCTCCAATGGCTGTTGCTTATGGAAAAGAATTTACTGAATATGTAAATAATTTGGTAAATGAACTTATCGATAAGTCCGGTAATAAAAATGGCTCAGTAGATGATGGTGACTATATTGTTCATGGCGATCACAAAGATTTAAAAGGTAAAAAAGATAAAGACGTTACCACCAGAACAATGGTTAATGGTAAGAGGGGAGAAGAATTGAAGAATAAAATCCTTGAATATCGGGGCAAATTTTTGGCCTTGATCGATGATTCTTTAAGAACTTCCATGGAGTCAGAAATTCCGCTCAACATAGACGATGAAACTTGGAGACATTCAAAAACAAAAAAGTCTTGGGAGGAATTTACCTTCAAACAAATGCCATTGGGAGCTTGTCAGCCTATCTTCACTAAGTTTATTAATGATGCAAAAGCTTCAGAAAATGCAGTATTGAATCATTTTAGTAAGAAATTGGGAGGAACGGATGTGGTATTGGATAAATTTACCGTAATTTCTTCGCCAAAGAAAAATTACGTTATCAAGGGTGAGCCTTTTGAAACTACCATTTCTCTAGCAGCTTCTACTTCAAAATCTACGAATACAAAAGTAAGCTTGTCTGTAAACGGTTCAGGTTTGCCTGTAAATAATGATGGAGAGGCGGTTTGGAAAACAACTCCGGGAGACGTTGGTGTAAAGAAATATACCGCCGTTGCTAATGTTACCAATCCGGTAACCAATAAGACAGAGACCTATAAGAAAGAGTTTGAATTTGAGGTTGGTGAGCGTTCTTGCAACGTTGCTGCCGAAAAAATGAACGTGTTCTACATAGGTGTGGACAATCCTGTTTCTGTTTCGGCTGCCGGTATTCCGTCTGCTGCACTTCAGGTAAGTGCAACGGGAGGAGGTATCAACCTAAGCAAAGTAGGAGGAGCAAAGTATAATGCGACTGTTACTACTCAGGGAGAGGCAACCATTACATTGTCAGGAGGAGGATTGCAGGCTACTGCATTCAAATTCCGTGTAAAAAGAATTCCTGATCCTGTACCTGTGCTTTCAGGTAAAAGAGGAGGCGCAATCGGTAATGGTGAGATCAAGGCTCAGACAGGGATTATACCAATGTTGGAAGGATTTGATTTTGATGCAAGATGCTCAATTCAAAGTTTCACTACTATCCGTGTAGCTCCAAGACAAGATGCTGAAATCGGTCAAAACGAGGGTGGAAGATTTTCAGGAAAGAGTGTGGAATTGATCAATAAAGCAAGACCCGGAGATAGATATCTGTTTGAGGATATCAAAGCAAGATGTCCAGGTGACGCAGCAGCAAGAAATATTGGATCATTAAACTTTAAAGTGCAATAATATAATTTTAGGTTTCAAATAAACTAAGACAATGACAAAATTTTGGTTTCTTTTAGTATCCCTGTGGCTAGGTTTCTCTACATTGAGCACAGCTCAAGTTGAAGAAGAGGAGATGACAGAAGCAAGCAATCCCGAAGATACATCCGGCTATTTGGATGATATTGTTGAACGTACTTTGGTGAGCGAGCAGCGAACTTTGGCTTATGAGCCATTAAGAGAGGCTGATGTAGCCTGGAGTAAGCGTATTTGGAGAGTGATAGATACTCGTGAAAAAATGAATATCTGCTTCATGTATCCACAGCGCCCGTTCTTCAAAATATTGCTTGATGGAGTCCAAAACGGAGATATTAAAATTTTTGGCGAAGATGATTTTAAAAGTAGAGTGACCGGCGAAGAGTTGGAAGGGATGTTGCATAAAATAGACACCCAGTCGGTTTGGAATGCTGAGACCTATCTTGAAGAAATCAAAATCGTTAAAAACGATATCGACTGGACCAACATAAAGACATTCCGTGTTAAGGAAATGTGGTACTTCGATAAAGAGGCTTCCAGAATTTATTGTCGAATTTTGGGTATTGCTCCTATTTTGGAAAAGAAAAATGCTGAGACAGGGGAATTAGAATATGCCAGACCGATGTTCTGGATCTACTATCCTGAAGCAAGAAAGTACTTTACCAAAGAGAGAGTTTTCAATGATATCAACGATTCTTCACCGGGAACATGGGCTGACTTGTTTGATTCTAGATTTTTCTCAAGTTATATTTTGAAGCAGTCTAATGTTCAAGACAATCGTCTTCCGGATATATTCACTGCTGAAAAATGGGGAGAAAATGCCGGAATTTATATGTTGCTTGAATCAGAAAAAATTAAAAATGAATTGTTCAATTATGAGCACGATTTGTGGGTTTATTAATTGAACTTTCAGTATAAAAAAATAAAAAGGCCTCGTCTAGTTTGATGAGGTCTTTTTATTTTGTGCAGTGACCATTTTGGTAATCAATTTGGAATTAGATAGAATGTTTTCTTAGGTAAACAACATTAAAGGTTGAGATGTAATTTGAAAAGTCGTAATTAGTGAGTGTGAAAGAATTGTGTATAGATTTGCGTGAGGAGGCTGAAATGCAACCCAAAGGGTTGGTGCAAAGCACCGAGTGGAACGAGCATGGAAGACTCCGACACTGCCAAAGGCAGTGGCACGCCCTTGATAGAATCATTAGATTTGAGCTTGTTTTTTAAACTTAACTATAGCATTCTTGTTTCCTGAAAATCAATAAAATAGCAATGGGCAAAGTAATCGCCATAGCAAATCAAAAGGGAGGTGTGGGCAAAACTACCACAGCCATCAATCTTGCTGCTTGCATTGCAGTATTGGAGAAAAAAGTATTGCTTATTGATGCAGACCCGCAGGCCAATACCACCTCAGGGACCGGAGCGGATACCAAAGAATTTCGCCACGGTTTGTACGAATGTATGATCCAATCTCAGGATCCTAAGAAGGCAATATTGGAAACAGATACCCCGAATTTATTCGTGTTGCCCTCTAATATTGATCTGGTAGGTGCCGATATTGAGTTGGTAAGCATGGAGAGTCGAGAGTTTGTGATGAAGAAAGTGATCGATCAGGTCAAAGACGATTTTGATTTTATTTTTATCGATTGCCTTCCTTCATTGGGCTTGATGACGGTAAATGCATTAGTAGCGGCGGATACGGTGATTATTCCTGTTCAGTGCGAATTGTTTGCATTGGAAGGCTTGTCCAAAATTAAAAATACGATTGATATTGTTCGGCATAATCTAAATCCGAAACTGGAGATAGAGGGGGTTCTGCTGTCTATGTATGATAAGCGATTGAGGATGTCGGCGATGGTTATCAAAGACATGAAAGAGTCTATAGATCTTCCGATCTTTAATACCATTATACACAGAAATTCTAAAATTACAGAATCACCATTGGTTAAGAAACCTGTCGTATTGTATGATGCTTCAAGTACGGGAAGTATCAATTTCTTGAACTTGGCAGATGAATTTATGAAAAGAAATAAATCCTAAACTAATGAGTCAGAAAACAGAGTTGGGCAAAGGCCTCAAGGCATTATTGGGAAACATCAATAAGACAGAAGCAGTCAAAGATGGACAAGCTGCAGATGCTTTGGCCGGGATAGTTTCTTCGCATTCCATGATTCCTTTAGTCCAAATCAAAGCCAATCCTCATCAACCCCGAACCTCGTTTGATGAAGAACAGTTGAATGAATTGGCCACATCGATCAAAACATACGGATTGATTCAGCCTGTTACTTTGAGAAAGATTGCCCCAAATGAGTATGAACTTATCTCAGGTGAAAGACGCTTTCGTGCAGCAAAAATTGCAGGATTGAGCGAGCTGCCTGCCTATATCAGACAGGCCAATGATACCGAGATATTGGAAATGGGCTTGGTTGAGAATATTCAGAGAGAGGATTTGAACCCCATAGAAATCGCCATTTCCTATCAGCGATTAATAGAAGAATGTAAATTTACTCATGAAGATCTTTCAGATCGCGTTGGTAAAAAACGGAGTACCGTAAGCAATTATACTCGATTGTTGAAATTACCTCCGGAGATTCAAACAGCTGTGCGCGAAAAGGCTATAAGCATGGGTCATGCGAGAGTTTTGGCAGGTGTAGATGATTTGTTACAACAAATGCATATTTATAAAGAAATCAAGGCTAAAGATCTCTCTGTGCGCGATGCAGAAAAGATGGCACAATCCTTTCACAAACCAACGGGAAGGACAATGATAACTCCAACAAAAGCTGCACCAAGTGAATTAAAAGTGATAGAACAAAATCTATCCGCCAAATTGGGAACAAAAATAAAAGTAAATCGAAATGCAAAAGGGGAGGGTCAGATTGTAATTAGTTTTAAGTCTGATCGCGAGCTTAATGATATACTGGATATTCTTTTAGAAGACTAACTGTTTGTTTCTGACGTTTACTTATGTATGAGTTCTATGTTTAAAATAGCATTCCTTTTTATACTTGCTTTGGTTTTGTTCGAGAACAAACTGCAAGGACAAGAACCCACTTCACCGGATAGTCTGATTGTAAAAGAAAAATCCAAATCCGACGGAGTATTGAAATTGTTGTTTTCAGGAAGGCCGGGAAGATCATTTTTATTTTCTCTTGCATTGCCGGGAGCCGGACAATTATACAATAAAAAATATTGGAAGATCCCTGTAGTCTATGCTGCTTTGGGTACAGGACTTTATTTTGTTTTTGAAAATCAAAAACAATACGATCGGTATAATGCAGCATGGACATCAAGAATCATTTATAAAGATCAAAGTACAGATGAATTTGTAGGAAGGTTGAGCGTACAGGGATTGTTGGCCTACAAGCAATATTACGATCGCAATACCCAGATGTCATGGCTGGTGACAGGGATACTATATCTGCTCAATGGTGTAGATGCCTTTGTAGATGCGCATCTTCTTAAGTTTAATGTAACCAACGATCTTTCTTTGCAACTTGGGCCAAGTTCAGGGGTGAATGGAGGACTTGGAGTAGGAATTAATCTGAGTTATCGATGATTAAATTTAATGAAGTTTTTGTTGCATCTCATGAGCCTCAGTATGCTGTACAAGCTATAAATTCAGGTCGTTTATCTTCCGGGCAGGAGTTTACCAAACGGTGTTTGGAGTTATTGCAAATTAGATTTCCTCATTCAAGATTATTTTTTACTTCCAGCTGCACCGACTCTTTGGAGATGGCGGCAGTCCTGGCTCAAATTTCTCCCGGAGATGAGGTTATTTTGCCTTCCTATACTTTTACTTCTACAGCAAATGCATTTGCACTAAGAGCGGCAACTTTGATTTTCGCAGATTCACAAAAGTCCGGTCCCAATATAGATCTTCGGCATGTTGAGGAACTGATCACAGAGAGGACTAAAGTAATTGTTGTTGTGGACTATGCAGGAATTGAGCAAGACTTGGATGCGCTGAGATCTCTGTGCAATCAACGTGGGATAATCATTGTACAAGATGCTGCTCAAAGTTTTGGAGCTCATTTTTTAGATCAAGATTGCGTAGGAAAATGGGCAGATTTAGTTTGTTTTTCATTTCATGACACTAAACCGTTGCGTTGTGGTGAAGGAGGATTGTTGGTAGTGAACAATCCAAGTTTGTTTTCTGATGCAGAACTTGTTTTTGAAAAAGGTACAAATAGGTCTCAATTTCTTAAAGGAGAAAGTGCTCGATACGAATGGCAGACGATAGGTTCATCGTATGGATGTTCCGAACTTCAAACAGCTGTGTTGCTGGCTCAATTGGAAGAAGAAAAAAGGATTATACAGGGCAGAAATTCATTGGTTCATTATTATCATTCGATACTCAATGAATTGCCAATTCATTTAATGCAACTTCCATCCAATTATTATGTCAATGGATCGGTTTACTATATCTTGCTTGAAAATTTTGAGGTCAGAGAATCTCTGAGAGCCCATTTGGAGAATAATAAAATTCAAGCTTTTTTCCATTATTTATGCTTGCACGACAGCCCTTATTTTTCAAAACATAACAAGACTCAACAGTTGGAAAATGCAAAACGATATGAGAAAACGCTGCTGAGGTTGCCAATGCATAATTTATTGAGCTATTCTGATTGCGATAGAGTAGCGGAAGCCATTGGTTCTTATTTTAAGAATCAATAAAACATTCGATATTCAAGCTGTACCTCTATCAAGTATGCACTCGCTTCAAATCTATTTCTTGTTTTTGCCCGATAAAAATAGGCACTACTTCTTCTTCAACAGTGGACATTTCCAATCCAAAGTCTTCTGCTGCAGGTAAGCTGAATTTTTTTATTATTCTATATGATCTTACAATCCATCGTTCAAATCCATTGAGTTCGGAGTCGGCAGAAACTCTTGTGCGCAATAGAATAAATTTGAAGTCGGCAGGCATATTGTGTTTTCGTAAAGACGGATAAGGGCTTCTTGTATCTACCTCTCCGCTTTTGACCATTTGGTCTACAATTTCAAAAAACATTGCATTGACTCTATGTTCTACTTTAAATCCAAATCGCAGATGGATAAAAAAGATTTCTCGTGGTGCAACAGTGTTTACGAAGTATGATTTATGATAAGGATCATCTACTATTTCGACATGGACAAACCAATACACATCTGCACGTTTTGGCCTTTTGCGTAAAATGGAATACATGATATTAGAATCAATAGTCCTTGTATCTTCAGCCATTGCCATATAAACCAAATGAGTTGATTCTTTTGGAATGGTTTGGTCATCGTTCAAATCTTTTAGGATAGGAACAAAGTCCGCAAACGGAACAAACTGTGTGTGTTTAGCTCGGATTTTTTGAGCAGAAAATAAAACAAATACCATTGTTCCAAATAGAATTGCAATAATGAATGAAAACCAACCACCATGAGCAAATTTGTCCAGGTTGGCAACTAGAAAAGTGAATTCGATAATAGTTAAAACAATTGTGCCGATTAATGATAAAATAAAATTGTGATATCTTATTCTGTAGAAAAATCCTAAAAGCAGAGTAGTCATCAACATATTCACTGTAATCGCAAGCCCGTAGGCAGCTTCCATGTGCTCAGATCGTTTAAAGATTAATACCACGACAATACATCCTACTAATAAAAACCAATTTATGCCGGGAATGTAAACTTGCCCTTTTACATTCGTTGGAAAATTTACCTTCATTCTAAACCATAAGTGTAGTTTCATAGCTTCATTGACCAAGGTAAAAACTCCGGAAATCAATGCTTGGCTGGCTAAAACTGAGGCTAATAGTGCAATGATGACACCTATAGGTAAAAACCATTGCGGCATCATTGTAAAGAAGACTCTATAAATAGGAACTCCTGCTTCATTCACAATCATACTTCCTTCGTGATTTGATAATGCATATGCTGATTGACCAAAATAACTTAGAAGTAATGCAATGATTACAAAGCTCCAACTTACTCTTACATTGTTTTTTCCACAGTGCCCAATATCGGAGTACAATGCTTCGCCTCCTGTTGTACACAGGAAAACTGCTCCTAGCAACCAAAACCCTTTGGGATATTCTATCAGCAATCGAATTCCATACATAGGATTTAATGCTGCTAAAATTTGAGGGTATTTGATGATCTCTATCAAACCTAATGTTCCTATCATTGCAAACCAAATGAACATAATGGGACCAAAAGCAATTCCTACAGTTTGTGTTCCTACTTGTTGAAATGAAAATAATGCTATAAGAATAATAATTACAATGGGTACAGTATTGATTTCTGCATCAGGAAAGATCATGTTTAGTCCTTCTACTGAGGAGGAAATGGTAATAGGAGGTGTGATGAATCCATCTGCAATCAATGTGGCACATCCTATGATGGCTGGATAAATAACGTATTTTGAGTTGAATCTTCTCACCAAAGCGTAAAGAGCAAAAATTCCTCCTTCTCCTTTATTGTCTGCATTGAGAGCCAGGATTACGTATTTGAATGTAGTGATAATCATAAGGGTCCAAAAAACCAGGGACATCCCTCCGAATATCAGCTCTTTGGAAACAGGTCTATTTCCTATGATGGCTTGAATCACATATAGAGGGGAGGTACCAATATCGCCAAATACAATTCCTAATGTGATTAAAACTCCTGCAAAGCTTACTTTGCTCATATTGTCATGTGTAGAAGACATCTTTATTTGGTATTTAAAATTGGCTGTAAATGTAGTGCTCTGTAATGTAAATTAATACATATAAAATCGCGATTTAAGCTGACTTCCGCATTTTAAAGAGAGAAAAAAATTAAAGTATTGAAAATCAAACTAGTACAATTCGAGGTCAGTATTTTTGGGTGTCCCAAGGTGTCTTTTAGCTCATTTTATTTAATTTAAAATCACCGAGTAGATTCCTCTTCTGTAAAATAAATTTAAAAACATTGTCCTATTCTAAAGTATAAACTCCTTATAATTCTAAAATAAATCGGGCATATCATTAATAAGACAAATTCAAAAATGAATATGAGTAACAGGCCTCAATAGATAATCCTATTTTTAGTAACCAAAGATGAATACTAAAGAGCCTTAAAAACAAATCCAAAATTGAATTGATGAAAGAGAGAAAGGATTCATCAAGTATGCACTCGCTTCAAATCTATTTCTTGCTTTTGTCCAATAAAGATAGGCACTACTTCTTCTTCGACGGTGGACATTTCCAGTCCAAAATCTTCAACGGCAGATAAGCTGAATTTTTTTATCATTCGATAAGATCTTACAATCCATCGTTCGAATCCATTGAGTTCGGAGTCGGCAGACACTCTTGTACGCAATAGAATAAATTTGAAGTCGGCCGGCATATTGTGTTTTCGTAAAGATGGATAAGGGCTTCTTGTATCAACCTCTCCGCTTTTGACCATTTGGTCGACAATTTCAAAAAACATTGCATTCACTCTGTGTTCCACTTTAAATCCAAATCGCAGATGGATAAAAAAGATTTCTCGAGGTGCAATGGTATTGACATGATAAGATTTGTGATAGGGATCATCCACTATTTCGACATGTACAAACCAATACACATCTGCGCGTTTTGGTCTTTTGCGCAAAATAGAATACATTATACTGGAATCAATGGTGCGAGTGTCCTCTGCCATCGCCATATAAACCAAATGCGATGCTTCTTTTGGAATGGTTTGGTCATCGTTCAAATCTTTTAGGATAGGAACAAAGTCTGCAAACGGAACAAACTGTGTGTGTTTAGCTCGAATTTTTTGAGCGTTGTACAATATATATACCATGGTTCCAACCACTGCAGCAATCATAAATGAAAACCAACCACCATGGAAAAATTTATCAAGATTGGCAATTAAAAAAGTGGCTTCTACGATGATTAAGAAAATGGTAAGAAGAAGAGGAATGACAAAACTATGGTATCTGATGCGATAAAAGAATCCCAAAAGTAAGGTGGTCATGAGCATATCGACCGTAATCGCCAAACCATAGGCAGCTTCCATGTGTTCTGATCGCTTGAATATCAATACCACCACGATACATCCTGCAAGTAAAAACCAATTGATTCCCGGTATGTACACTTGCCCTTTTACATTGGTTGGAAAATTTACTTTCATTCTAAACCAAAGATGCAATTTCATAGCTTCATTGACCAAAGTGAAAACTCCTGAAATTAAGGCTTGACTGGCTAAAACAGAAGCGCTCAATGCAATGATCACTCCAATCGGCAAAAACCATTCCGGCATGAGCTTAAAAAACAACCTAAAAACAGGTTCTCCGGCTTCATTGACGAGCAATGAACCTTCGTGGTTGGCAATGATGTAAGCAGATTGCCCAAAATAGCTTAAGAGCAATGCTATAACTACAAAACTCCAACTTACTCTCACATTGTTTTTTCCGCAGTGTCCCAAATCAGAATATAATGCCTCGCCCCCTGTTGTACAAAGAAAAACAGCTCCTAACAACCAAAATCCTTTGGGATATTCTATCAGCAATCGAATTCCATACATAGGATTTAATGCGGCTAAAATTTGAGGATATTTAATTATTTCTATTAGACCTAGTGTTCCAATCATTGTAAACCAAATGAACATAATGGGACCAAAGGCAATTCCTACAGTTTGCGTTCCTACTTGTTGGAAAGAAAATAAGGCTATAAGTATAATAATTACAATGGGCACTGTATTGATCTCTGCATCGGGAAAGATCATGTTGAGTCCCTCCACAGAAGAAGAAATGGTAATAGGAGGCGTGATGAATCCATCTGCAATCAAGGTAGCACATCCTATGATGGCCGGATAAATAACGTATTTTGAGTTGAATCTTCTTACCAAAGCATACAAGGCAAATATTCCGCCTTCTCCATTGTTATCCGCGTTGAGAGCCAGGATTACATATTTGAATGTAGTAATAATCATGAGTGTCCAAAAAACCAAGGATATCCCTCCATAAATAAGTTCCTGCGAAACAGGTCGATTTCCAATGATCGCTTGAATCACATAAAGGGGCGATGTTCCAATATCGCCGAACACAATTCCTAAGGTAATTAAAACTCCAGCAAAGCTAACTTTGCTCATATTGCTATGTGAAGAAGACATCTTTATTTCTTTTGATTAAAATTAATGTAAATGTAATGCTCCGGGAAGAATAACTTAGAATTACAAATTATTTTTTTTCTTATGAGATTGTTGTATTGAAATGGACTTTTGCAATTGATCAATATTATTCTACCATCATTAAAATGAGCTAAAAGCCTGTTTACTCTTTTATGTGTTTTGTTGCTTCTCGTACTGTTAATTTGGGCAACGAATATTGATTGACAAAGGTCCGTACCTGATTTGCATTGGTTTTGGCATGTTGTCTTAAAGCCCAGCCACAAGCCTTTTGAATAAAAAATTCCTTACTGTCTGCTTTGAGAAGAATAAGGTTTTTTAATAATTCAAATTGACATTGGTCTTTAAAAAAAAGTTGACAGATAATGGCCGTGCGCTGAATCCAAAAAGAATCATGCTCTATCCATTTCATACAATAGGGTTCCACCAATTCAGGATTTCTTTTTAAAATCAGCCCGATAAAATGCGCAGAAAGTCCGTCCACAGTATCCCACCATGATTTCTGCAATACCAATTGTTCGAAAAAGGGAATCCAGAGTTGATCCATTTTGGAAATCTTGCTGTAACCCAAATCAAATACAAGATACTGATATTCCCTATACGGCTGATTCCAAAGTTCCTTTACCAAAGTTTGAAAATCAGAGGGATTGAAACTGTAAATATTTTGCTGAATTTCTTTGACCAAAAGTTTTCGTTTCGGTGAGTCAATTCCCAAAAACTCAAAATGGTTTTTCATATAAGCCTTCATTCGTGCAGCACGATGAGGATCTGCTTGCGCTTGCATCAATGTCTTGATCTGAGACAGAGTATTTTCTGAGTAGGATCGATTGAGAGCCAAAAGAAATTTCCTATTATAACACTAAGCTCATTGGATTTTCCAATAGGCTTTTCAATGTTTGTAAAAATTTTGCTCCAGTTGCTCCATCTACAGCCCTGTGGTCGCATGATAATGTGAGTCTCATTCTGTTGCCAATGGCCATTTGATCATTTTTTACAATCACTTTTTTTGCAATAGAACCCACTGCCAAAATACAAGCATCAGGAGGATTTATTATGGCTGTAAAGTCTTCAATATCGAACATTCCAAGATTGGAAATGGTGAACGTATTTCCCTGCATTTCTTCCAATGCCAATTTTTTTGACTTTGCTCGTTCTGCTTTATCTTGAATCTCTGATTTAATTTGTGAGATTGTTTTTTGATCCGTATTTCTTATGACAGGGACAACCAATCCATCTTCTATTGCTACGGCAACTCCAATATGAATATCGCCATGAAAAACAATTTTGTCGCCCATCCATGAAATATTGATTGCCGGATTTTTTCGCAGGGCAAGCGCACAGGCTTTTACAATAAAATCGTTATAAGAAATTTTTTGTTCGGATACAGCATTCACTTGATTTCTTGCCTCTACCAGTTGGTCCACGTCCACTTCTGTGGTGAGATAAAAATGAGGTGCGCTAAATTTACTCTCTGCCAATCTTTTGGCAATGGTTTTTCTCATTTGACTTACCGTCACTTCTTGATCTCCTTTCTGAGGATAATTCATAACAGCCAGAACGGACTTGTTTCCACCGGCTACTGCAGCTTCCACATCTTTTCTGACTATTCGCCCATGGTCGCCACTGCCTTGCAGTTTGCTCAGATCAACTCCCGTTTCTTTAGCAATAGACTTGGCCAAAGGTGAGGCTTTTACTCGTGAATCCGGAGATGGATTTGAGCTTGTTGTTTGGACAGAATTTGTCTCGCTTGCAGTGGATTTTACAGGATTGGGTTCTGCTTTTTTAGTCTCTTGTGGAGAACTTTGAAGCAGATGTTCATAGGCTTCCCCGGCCTTGCCGATAATGGCTATAATGCCATCCACAGGAACTGCCCCAGAGTTCACTGCAATATAAAGCAACTGACCGTCTTGAAATGCCTCAAGATCCATTGTTGCCTTATCTGTTTCTACCTCTGCCAACACGTCTCCGGGCGCCACCTTATCTCCAACTTTCTTATTCCATGCCTTGATGACTCCTTCTGTCATCGTATCGCTCAGGCGCGGCATTCTGATTACATCAGCCATATTTTGTTGTCTATTTTCCGCAAAATTAAATCTTTTCTTAGTTATTCCTAAAGAATATATATTGGAATGGATTATATATAAAAGAAATATTTAATTTTATGCGATGAAATTCAGTTCCAAAATTATTGAAGATCTTGTAAATCAATTCTCTACATTGCCCGGTGTTGGCAAAAAGTCAGCCTTGCGTATGGCCTTGCACATGGCAAAACAGCCTCAAGACAGAATTCAGCAAATGTCGCAAAGTTTGCTCAGACTGAGTCGAGATCTCCGACAATGCAAAGAATGTCACGCTTATGCGGATACAGAGCTTTGTGAGATCTGCATGAACCCGACCAGAGATCGACAGTTGCTTTGTGTTGTAGAAAGCATCAAAGATGTACTCGCCATTGAGGAAACCTCTCAGTTCAAAGGGGTTTATCATATTTTGGGCGGAATTATTTCTCCTATAGATGGTATTGGGCCCAATGCACTGAACATTGACTCTCTACAGCGAAGACTTTTTAGAAGTCCGTGCAAGGAGCTTATTTTTGCATTAAGACCGAGTATAGAAGGAGAAACTACGGCTTATTACATCTCAAGAAATTTGCAGCTTCCCTACGAAATCAAATACAGTCAGTTGGCAAGAGGCATTTCTTTTGGTTCGGATCTGGAGTTTGCAGATGAGCTTACCTTGGCGAGGTCTATTTTGGCTCGAACACCTTACTCTATACAAGATCAATTATTAACCGGCTAAAAGAATTCTCATCTTTTTTCGTTTATCAAAGATGGTATCAAGCAAGCTATATAGAGAGTCTGATGAGCTCAGTTTTTTGGGCGTGCCCGCTCATGATATGAGCGGTCGGAGGATTACAGACTCGCTGTTCGCTCGGTGCTTCGCACTTCTGCCAAAGGCAGAATCCTCCATCCTCCTCACGCAACACGACAGCCAGCGCTCAGCAGAATTCACAAAACTTGCTCACTCATGAAGCTGAGTATTATTATTGTCAATTACAATGTAAGATATTTCTTGGAGCTGTGTCTGCAGTCCGTTTACCGCGCGTGCAAGGATATAGAGTCAGAAGTAATTGTGGTCGACAATAATTCTTCCGATCATTCTGAAGAAGCCATAGCATCTCTTTTTCCCCAAGTAAAATGGATTGCCAATAAAAGCAATACAGGATTTGCAAAAGCCAATAATATAGGCATAAAACAAGCTCAAGGCAAGTATATTCTCCTTCTCAATCCGGATACCATTGTTCCTGAAAATGGTTTTGAAGAATGCATCCGCATTATGGAGCAAAAACCCAAAATTGGAGCATTAGGGATCAGAATGATAGACGGTTCGGGAACATTACTGCCGGAGTCTAAACGAGGTTTCCCTTCGGTTTGGGTAGCCTTCTGCAAATTTTTAGGATTGGCCAAACTGGCGCCACAATCCGCAGCATTCAATTATTATTATATGGGACATTTGCCTTACGACCAAAGTCACGAGGTAGAGGTTTTGAGTGGAGCTTTTATGATGCTTCGTGAAGATCTTTTGCAAACACTTGAAGGTTTTGATGAAAGCTATTTTATGTACGGAGAAGACATCGATTTATCTCACCGCGTAAGATTGGCCGGATATCAAAATTATTATCTGGCCGATCCTCCCATTATTCATTTTAAAGGCGAAAGCACAAAAAAAGGAAATCTAAATTATACCAAGACTTTTCATCAGGCGATGATGATTTTTGCAAAAAAATATATAGCCGGATCGAGCAAGTGGATGATGATCGCTTTTTTGCAAATCAGTATTGTAATCAAAGCATTCTTTCATTTTATAAACACAGTTTTAAAAACCTACGGTAGAATTCTGCTGGATACTATAGTTGTTGCAGCATCCTTTTATTTCATCAAGGGCTTATGGTCTGAGTATTATTTTGGTACGCCATTTTACTATCCGAGCTCGGTGGTTAGGGTCTTGTCTGTTTTTTATTTTGTAATCTATATTTTTAGTTTTTATCTCTTTGGTTTGTATGACAAATGGGTAGGAATACGAAACCTGATTTTGTCGGCCTTATTTGGATTTGCCATTCAATTGGCATTATATGCTTTACTTCCCTCATCGCTTCGCTATTCGCGCATGATTATCTTGCTCAATTTTTCATTTGTTTTTTTATATTTAATGCTCAGTAGGCTTTCTATGAGTAAGTTTTTTGGATTTATTAAGTCAATAAGTTTGAAAAAAGAGCCGATATTTTGTGGTGATGAAAATGAATTTCAAACAGTGCAACAACAGGCTACATTACTAGGCTCAAAGCTGGAATCCATCCGGTACAAATCATTGACAGAGGCTTTGAAGGATCCATCGAAACAGCAGATTATTTTTGGTTCAAAGCAAGAATCTTACTACAAACTGATCCAAGCAATGTCTCAACATGCTGGCCGTAAATATTTCAGATTCCTCAGCTTGGATCAACAACAACTCGTAGGAAGTGATTCTAAAGACGAAGCAGGAGAGATTCAAACCCTATTGCTGACAGATCATTTGAGCCAGGATTATTACCAGAGACAGAAGCGAGTTTTCGATATTTTATTTGCATTATTGTTGTTGGTATTATTTCCTTTATTGATTTTTTTGCAACAGAATAAAATTCGTTTTATCTCCAACATTATTTCAGTTTTAAGATCTAAAAAAACATGGGTAGGTTACCTTTGTCAAGTTGAGAATACGAGACCTTGTAAATCTTCTGTTTTAAATGAAAATCATTATTTAGTCAATTATAATTTTCAGCTTCAAAAGGATTTTATCCATCATTATTCTAAGCATTATTCCGTTTTTATGGATATGGAAATTTGCCTACGTTGCTTAGATCAGCTTTCATAATGTAAGATTTTGTTTCAATTGGGCTTGATTTGATGCTATTTTTTTCCCAATTCGTTGACTGGTTTTAGCCTAAAGCATCATAGCTTTAGGGAGAAACTCTCTAAATATATTGTTCAAAATAATTTTGATATTTAAGACAGAATCATTAAATTTGTACTTTGCTATCACCTTTTAAATAAAATGTTTATGAAAAAGAACCCATTTTTACAACTTTTCAGTTTATTGCTATATTGGAGCTTTGCTAATGCTCAGGATCATTTTAAGACAGAACTTAAGCTGCGACTTGAGGGTGGATATATATATGCAGATCTGGTCACACTTGAGGATTATACTTTTTCTTCACTGCAATTTGGCTTTATGCATAATGCCAGTGAAGTAGAATTCATTTCTGCATCGAGTGCTGTTCTTCCTAATTTTTCAACAGGAAGTTATAATGAAGTTTGTTCAAAGCACATCCGCTTTTCATGGTACTCAGCGACGAGCGTTAATGTATTTTTTCCCAAAAATACAATTCTGTTTACACTCAAGTATTATGAACATATCCCTTCTGATAACTTTATCTGTATGATGGAATCACCTGCGCCGGGCAATGCTCCTATTTGTGATAAATATCTTAGAGAAGTAACCAAACTCGATTTATCAGGCGATCTTTATATTGTAGATGATGTCTGCGCATATTTCAACATTTTCAATAATGCTATCAATATTATCTCATCCAATGAGGAAATAACAAAATCGAAAATAAGCTTATCCTATTCTTCAGATCAGATTACTATAGAAGGTCTATGGATTCCACAAGCTGATCAGCTTATTATTAATTCTTGTTCTGGGACAATGCACTCTAAGTATGCTGTTACTGGAAATAAAATGTCCGTAGATGTGTCCACATTTTCAGCGGGAATATATTTTGTCAGTTTGGTAAAAGACAGTAAAATCATAAGAACTGAAAAATTTGTAGTCAATTAAAATAGAAGATAAAATCATACAAGATTTATTTTACCTTTTTAAGCATAAAAAACAGCATTGTTAATTCTTTATTACAGTGCTGTTTTTTTTATTATACATATATACATGCTCTAATGTTTTTTGAAACAGAATAAAATTCGTTTTATCTCCAACATTATTTCGGTTTTATAATCTAATAAAACATGGTTAGGTTACCTTTATCAAACTGAGAATACGAGACTTTGTAAATCTTCTGTTTTAAATGAAATTCATTATTTACCAAAAATAATTTTCAGCTTCAAAAGGATTTTATCCATCATTACTCTAAGCATTATTCCGTTTTCGCGGACATGGAAATTTGTCTACACTGCTTAGATCAGCTTTCATAATGTAAGATTTTGTTTTAATTGGGCTTGTTTTTTTATTTGAGCTCGTTTCAATTGCTCGATTTGGGCATAGTTTCTCCTTTTTATGCCGTAAATGAACCCATGTTCTCCATTTGTGAACTAGCGGCGTTGTAGCCTGCTGTGGAGACTATTTTTACACAAAAATCAATTATGAAGCAAAGCCTTATTGTGGCTATAATATTGAGTTATACAATTGCACTGTCTGCTCAATTTTCCATTGCCGTCACTCGGCCCAATGAGTTGAGCTTGAAATCGGTGCACATATGGAATTGTATGATTGTTAATCAAAGTAACACTACGGCTGACTGTTACTTGCATGGAATAGTCACAGAAAATAAGCAGGGAAAGTTGGGAGAAGCCAATTCTGCTGTATTTAAAGTTCCTGTAGGAGTCATGGACATCAATTCTACCAATTATGAGGTTTTGTTGCCTGAAGAGTTGTTGTATAAAAACAAGCAATATGAGGAACATATACTCAGAACCAATGCTCTGCCCAATGGAGAATACACCATTTGCTTAACTCTTCACGACGCTCAGACAAAGTCTGTTTTGTCACGAAACTGTTTAAGCTTATCGGTCAATCACGTTACTCCAAGTTCTTTGATTACTCCCTTTGATAAAAGTGAAATCTGTGAGCCCAATCCGTTGTTTACATGGACTCCTTATCGAGGAGGATTAGAAAATACAAGTTACAATTACAAGATTAAGATCGTAGAAATATTGGATGGACAAAAAGCTAATTCTGCAATTCGGACCAATCCATGTTTTTTCTGTGAGTCCGATATTGAAAATCCATTTTATCAATACAGCATTGCGGGTCTTTCTTTTAAGGAGAAGCAAAAATACGCCTGGTATATAGCAGTCGTCGACGGGAAGAAAGAACTGTCTGTATCTCCGGTTTGGACTTTTACATGGAAAGAATGTGGCAATGTTCAAAATGAAGAATCTGGAAATAATGATGAGGAAGAAGAAAAGGACAAAACTCCCGAAAATCTTAAAATTCAGGGAAGAAACTATTTTTTTCTATCGCATTTTGGGCAAGCTCAAGATGTTGTAACCATCAATGGAAACAAGCTTAATTTTTATTTTGAAAATAGAGACGGAATGAAGAAAATTGAATATTCAATTTTGGATTCCAATAAGAGTCCAATTTTAGTTAAGGACTCGGAAGTACACGATTCCTATAATTATTTCACCGCAGATCTAGATGCTGCTAATGTTTTGCCTGATAAGAAGTACACATTGAGAATTCTCTGTGATAATGCAGAACAATACTTTCTTACATTTTCTATTCAAAAGCAATAATCCTGTTTTCTTATGACAACAATAATATCGATCAACCAAAGAAAAAAATATTGGGCAATTTTCCTTCTTGCGATAATCCATATTAATATTTTGGATTCCGGTTTGTTGGCAATGCGTGGTTTCAATTTGGCTATGGCAGCCGGTCGACAAAATTCTAGTGAATTGACTCCATTCGATTGTATGGACAATTTGCTTGAGGAAGAGCCCTGTTTACTTCAGTCAGCTCCATTTTCCATTGTAAAACAAGCGGAATCCAAAAAGACTCAAAAGAGAGCAAGAGCTGATGCAGAACACGGAGGGCCGGGTGCACCGGAGGCATCATCATTTACATCTGCAGGTACCGCAAATCTTGTAAATCTTGCTACAGGTGATTTTAGTTACAATATTCCATTATTGGATGTTGGAGGATATCCTGTGAATTTAAGTTACGATTCTCAAGTAGGAGTGAATGATGAGGCTTCATGGGTAGGGCTTGGATGGTCTCTTAATGCTGGGTCTGTAAATCGTTCGGTCAGAGGATTGCCGGATGATTTTAGGGATGTTGATATCCTCAAAGAAGCGAATATAAAAGAAAAAGTAACCGTTGGGGCAGCAGTAGGTGTTGGTGTACAGATAGCCGGTATTCAACTTGGAGGTAGCGGTAGTGCAGGTGTAGGATTAAATCTTGGTTTGGAAATAGAGCATGACAATTATGAAGGATTTTCTACTGCTTTGGGAATGGGAGGAAATGTAAGAGCCGGTGGATCGAATTTTGGTGGAGGAATAGGATTGGATATAAGTGTAAGTTCCACAAAAGGAGCAACTTTCTCACCATCACTTAGTATGTCGGGTAATTTTACAAAGTCTCATGTCAAAACTTCTGTGGGCGGATACATAGGGACAACCATTGACAGTAGAGAAGGATATAAATCATTACAATATGGAATCTCAAGCAATATATCTACTGTTAGAGAAGTTGGTGAGGGCGAAGAAAGAGAAGAATTAGGACATGAGCTTGGTGGGCTTAATTCCAATTTTTCACATTCATTTGCTTCACCATCATTTTCTCCTCCTTTTGAAATTCCATCTCATTCTATCACATCCAGAGTAAAAGCTACATTGGGTGGAGAAGTAAAGCCTGTTCATATTCATGGCGAACTGGAGTTCAATACACACAATCAATTTATCACCAGAGAATTTAGAAAAAAATCATTCGGATATTTATACAGCCAATATGGAGGTGAAGATGCATTACATGATTTTAATAGAGCAAATGAAGGTGTGTACTATAGAGAGACACCCACCTTGCCCATTACGGCATATACCTACGATTTGTATAATGTTAGTGCACATGGTTTGCAAACTTCTTTTAGACCAAAGCGAAATGACATAGGAACAGTGCATACTGCTCATCAACGCAACTCAAGTGATATGGGAGAAGGGGGATTAGAAATTGGAGTTGGAGATATAGTTCACGTTGGAGCTAATGTAATTGTCCAAGTAGGCTCCGATGTAAGTACAAAATGGTCTAACGGAAATCAACTTACGGAAGCTTTTGGATTTAAGGATACAATGCCGTCGCCGGATTTTGAGCCTGTTTATTTTCAAAATACCGGAGAACTTATTCCAATGCAAGGGGAGGAAATTTTTAATAAACTGGGAGAGTATGAGCCGGTGAGGGCAAATCTGCACAGAGCTGATGATCTGGCAACAGCTAACACTACACGAAATTTGTCCAATGGACAAAGCATTGCATCAAGCAATGAGATAGTGTATCCCAATAGAAAATTGAGAAATAAATTGATGAGTTATCGATCAATAGGAGATATGAGGCATGCCGGAGAATTGACCTCAAGATATTATACAGACGTCATGCGAAATGGATCCTCTGCGGATCCCGCAATTCCAAGCTATGGAAATAAATCGGATCATTTGATTCAAGAAATCGAAGTAGTTAATGAAGATGGAATAAGATATAAGTTTGGACTCCCGGCCTACAATAATTTTATCAATGAACTTAGCTTTAATGTTGGACATGAAGCTCATGAAGATGAGCAAGGAAATGTGACTTATCAGGATTCTACTGCAAGCATTCATAATGCTAAAGGAGAAAATCATTATTACTTAAAAACCACAACTCCAGCTCATGCCTATGCTTGGTATGTGACAGAAATCTTGTCATCAGATTATTCAGATCTTACTTTGAACGGGCCCTCTCCTGATGATTTGGGTTCATATACTTCTTTTAAATACAAAAGAGTACACAGTAACTATTTATGGAGAAATCCGCAAGAGGCGTTCAAAGCCAACTTCCAAGAAGGAGAAAAACATACAGAGCATGATAATAGTGGTTCCATATTATTTGGTGGTAAAGAAATTTATTATGTCGATAAAATTCAGACGCGCAATTATACAGCAGAATTTTATTCGAGCCCTCGTCGAGATGGGTTTGGAGTTAGAGGACAACATGACGGGACCAATCCAAATGCAGAGCTCTATAAACTGGACAGTATAAAGTTGTTTGCGGCCTTCACTAATAATACATCCACTTTAACTCCTGTTAAGATAGTATTTTTTGAGTATGACTATTCTCTTTGCAATAATAATCCAAGCACAGTAAGAGAGGGAATAAATCCAAATCAAAATGGAAAATTGACTTTAAAGAAAATTTCTTTTGCTTATGCCAATTCAAAAAAAGCCAAGCAAAGTCCGTATGAATTTTCCTATGGCAATAATCCGGAATATCATGCAAAAAAAGTAGATCGTTGGGGAAATTATAAAAGGCTAATTCAAGACGATTTTCCTTATACGAACCAGAATAAAGTTGTGCAAAATATTGATGCTTCAGCTTGGTTGTTAGACTCTATCAAAACCCCTCAAAATGCTACTATGAAAATTGAATATGAGTCGGATGACTACGCTTTTGTACAGGATAAAAAAGCAACGGTCATGTACAAAATCAAAGGAGTATGCAGAGAAGCTAATGGTGAGATAGATCCTGTTGGCGCCTTAAAATACAATGGCTACATTAATCAATATTTGGTGTTATCTATTCCGAAAACATTTGGTGATCCTGTGATAACAAGACCAGCCCAATTATTTCCATTGTTTGAACATATCCATGAGTTATACTTTAGTAGTTTGGTTCAGGTGGTAGAACCATCGTCTGGATTGCCATCCAAATTGGAACGCATAACAGGATTTATTCCTATAAATTTTAGTGAAGCCGATGCCGGAAGATCTTATGGATTAAGAGAAAGAGGATCTACACCGGAGCAAACCGATATTTGGATAAAGCTTCCTTTAGCAAACCAGCACTCAGAAGTTGCCTATTCAGAGACTCCACTGACGTATGGGATCAATATGCATCCCTTTACTCTTGCAGCTAGAGAATATATTATGATCGAAAAACCATTGTTGATCAAGCCTGATCATCCAGAAGTTCCAAGGGATATAGAGCAGGCCTTTGATGATCTTGGGACAACATTTGATGAAGTTTTTGGAAGTGGTGGCTTGGTTGCTTTCTTAGAACGACATAACAGAGCGTTGCATATGAACTATGAAGGCTCAATGCTAAGACTTAACTATTTTACTCAAGCTAAAAAAGGAGGAGGGGCAAGAGTAAAAAGTATTATTATCAATGACAACTGGGATAAGATGCAAGTGGGAACCAATTCCGGTCAAATCAATGGAGTTTATGGAACAGAATATTCATACAATGATGGAGAGATATCTTCCGGCGTAGCATCTTACGAGCCCATGATAGGGAAGGATGAAAATCCTCTTGTACAGCCAATCCATTATTCTAGGAGACGTGTAAGTTCAATTAATGTGAATAATTATCAATTGGAACCATTGGGAGATATCTTTTACCAATATCCAACTGTCATTTATTCTAAAGTTACTCAAAAATCAATCACTGCAGTGCGTATTACTCAGCATGGGACTGGGTATTCCATTCAAGAAAATTACACGGCAAGAGATTTTCCCTACCATTACAAAAAGACAGATAAGTTTTTTGTAGGCAAAGAAATGATGATTCCAACCCAAATCTATAACCGATCTGAAATTGCTGAAGTGGTAACTCAGGGATTTGTTGTAGAAATTAATGATATGCATGGAAAACTCAAAAAACAGTCAGAATATGATCAATATGACAATTTGATTTCCAGCACAGAATATATTTATAAGACCAACGCTGATGGAAGCTTAAACAATGTGGCGACTGTCATCAATCCAAGGACATTGGCTATAGCTCAGAAAACTATCGGTGTAGATTGTGATTACTATGTGGATGCCAATCAACAGATAAGTGCACAGGAAGGAGGTGGAGTACAATTAAACTTAGAAGTTTTTGCAGCTTCATTTATTCCATTTCCATTATTTATTCCGGTGCCTGTTATTAATCAATTTTATACAGAATTTAGATCTCATACTATAACCAAATTTATTACTAGAGTTGGATTATTGGATCATGTAATAACAAGAAAATTTGGATCTTCACAAACCAATAGGAATATTGCTTATGATGGAGAAAGCGGTCGGATTATTCTTACCGAATTGGATAATGAATTCGATAAAAAATATTACAATTTGGATATTCCGGCTTATTGGGCTTATAATGGAATGTCTCATGCATCAACGAATCAAGGTTTAAAGTTGAAAAATATATTGTTATCAGAATCAAGTTTTAGCTTGCCCAATGCTCAGAGTTTTTATACTGAAGGAGATGAACTATTATTATTTAGAAATGACTCCAGAGGCACTGCAAGAACAGTATGGGTTAGCAAAGTTGAACCAAGAAAAGTACAGTTAATTCAAGCTAATGGTAGAAGATTTGATGACCGAGGAAGTTTTACTGTTTACACCAAAAGATCAGGAAGGAAAAATCTGCTTTCGGCATCTGTAGGAAATATTGTTACAGCAGAAAATCCGACAAGCTCTAATGCTTTGAATTTAAATCCAAGATCTGTACTTCAAGCAGGAGCTGTTACTTATTCTGATTATTGGCAAACTAATGTGGCTGCAATTCGAACTGAATCAGAGGGAACTTGTGACTGTTTTATAAATAATCTTAACAATGAAAGAAATTCTAGTTTAAGATTCCCACTCGATTTAAGAAGCTCAACCCATCCAAAATTTAAAAAAACTAATATAATAATTTACCCGAATTATGCAATTATTCCAATTCCAGGTCAATCCTGTGGCATTACAATTTCCACAGCAGATGGCTCGCCATTTTGTGATAGTTCATTAGTAATCGATTTTGAAATTCCTGTAGAAAATATAAACAATTGTATGAACGGTAGAACACTGAGAAGTAAAGTGAATTCAAACAATGCAAATTGCAGTCAACAGTATATACTAAGTTCTGATTGTATGGATTTAGTCATTTGTGAATCAAGGAATACGGCTGTTTCTATGAATTGCAATTCCGGAGGTATAGAAGTGAACTTATTTATAAATGGAATTCTCGGAAATTACAGATCTAATGCATCTCACTTTGTCAATACGAAAAGAACCGAAGGGCCGATCTATGATGCGGGATTATTGGATCGCTTTGAACCTTTTTGGGTACTCTCCGGTGATGGAAAATTGATCGAGAATCCTACCAAAACCATATGGCAACGCGGAGATCAGGTCATGAAGGTAAACTCTAAAGGTGATCCTGTTGAAGTTTTAAATGCCTTGAATATTCCATCTGCATCAATCTATCAGTTTGGAAATAATATATTGGCAGCCAATGCTGTGAATGCGAGAATGACGGATGTTGCATTTGATGGATTTGAAGATTATTCCAGTGCATTTACAAGCAGGTATTCTGTTAGTGGGACTGCGGAGTGTCGCATTCCTAGTCATTTTATTCTTGATGGAGCTACTGATATTGATCCTGTAGGTATTGATAATGAAGTCAGTCATTCGGGAAATAAAAGTATAAAACTTTCTTCCGGCGGCAAAGTGGAATACAGATACAATTCTCTTCAAGAAAGAACACGGAGTGAAAGAACTGCAAGATTAGCATCCGGCAGTTTTACTCTTGAAAATGGTGATATTAATATGAGCTTTTCACCGGAAGCGGATAAGGAGTATTATTTTTCTGTATGGTTGCATTGTAATAATAATGATTTAAGCTCATTCTCAGACATAGCTGAGGTGGAAATTAATGGAGAGACATTTTATAGTTCTGGGGTCATCATTGATGGGTGGCAACAAGTCTCAGGGAAATTTAGACAGATGGGTCCCAAGTTTTTATTGCAGCTTAAGAATAGCTCTGCTCAACCGATATGGTTTGATGATGTAAAAATTCAACCTTTCAATTCCAATATGGAAGCATTCATTTATACAAATGATTACTATAGATTGGTTGCAAAATTGGATGAACAAAATTATGCCTCTTTTTATGAATACGACGCTGAAGGCAAGTTGGAAAGAACTAAAAAAGAAACTGAACAAGGTGTCTATACTATTCAAGAAATACGAACAGAACTTCCTAAATAAGCTTACAAATTAACGTCATGAAAAAATCATTTGTTTTAGTTGCAATATTAATATACACTGTTTGCTGTTCTCATTTTTCTTTTAGTCAAGCCATACAACAAATTGGAGATGGAGAACATATTCTGAACGTGGGTCAGATGAAGCATATTGGTATTGGGATGAGAAGCTTCAAGGACACCATCTATAATTCAGATGTAGTGACTAAGGCCGGAAGAATTGCTACTCCATCAGGGGTAAAAATTCTGGAATCAGCTTTGGTTATAGGCTTTGTACAGCAATCTTTAGCCGATCCTCTTGCACAGTTAGATCATGAAAGCAGTGT
The DNA here is from genome assembly GCA_002360455.1 of Saprospiraceae bacterium UBA3362. GTDB lineage: Bacteria > Bacteroidota > Bacteroidia > Chitinophagales > Saprospiraceae > Vicinibacter. The sequence continues at coordinate 20,787 of DEQQ01000024.1, read as the reverse complement.
AAGTATGTTGGTAAAGTATAAGAAGTGGAACCGATTGACAACGATCGATAGTGTGCGTATTCAATTGAGTTTAAATTACAATAGGGAGCAAGGCAAAAATTACAAGGCAAAAGATTTTTATACCATAGATAGTGTGGCTTGGGCAGAAGTAAAAATCGATACATTTAGAACAAATGCAAGTTGGTTGGACGGATCAGAACAGATCAAGTTATCAATTCAAATTTTGGGAGCAGAGTCCAGAATTCCTAGAACGGGTACTGCAATCAGTGATCCATTTTCTTTGAGTGTAAAGAAAGAATTTAGTTATATTAAAATTTCATTTCAAGAACAAGCTTGGGCTTCGTCTTATGATTTGGAGTGGAAATTTATTGATGGCTATTCTTCTGAGACGATCCAAATGGACAAGAATACCACCAGGATCAATATCAGCAAGAATGAATACCGAATCCCGATGATTTCTTCAAAAGCAAAGTTTGTGGCAAGAGTACGAGGAAGAAGTGTCAGGCCTGACAATACAACTTACATAGGAAGATGGTCAAACATCAGTAGCCCAATGAGTATAGAAGCTGATCATATTTTTGAACAAGATTCAAAGCCATGGCAGTATAAGGCAAGCTATTTGGAAAATGGAATCAGAGCAGATCAAGTGAGTTTTTTTGATGGGACAGGGAAGCTAAGGCAGACCTTAACAAAATCCAATGTAAAGGGTCAGCATATCATTGCTTCCGAATCCTATTATGACTATCACGGAAGGCCGGTGATTCAAGCTTTGCCCACTCCTGTAAAACCAAATGAAAAAATTAATGTATTAGGAATTACTTCCGGTAGAAGTTTGCCAACGACGGGCACTAGAATTCCAACAGGAGGTCAGATCGATCGTAGATTTATTCCTTCCGGTGTTGATCTATCTACAGGTTCAAGCAGATCAGGGTCTTCTGCGGGTTCATTGTTTACAGAAATAAACACTTATTTGGAAGATGTTCCGCCTTTGCGATTTATTCCAAAACTTAATACAAATGAATCCGGCGAACAATATTCTGCCAAAGATTTTGACAGAGATATTCCAAATTGTTCCGATGAAATTTTAGCTCGAAAAATGAGCAACAATGCCGGAACGGCAAAGTATTACAGTTCGAAAAATGATATTGCTGATCTTCATCGAGATGAAATTCCTGAGGCCAATGGATATCCTTTTATGCAGGTAGAATATACGCCTGATAATACAGGAAGGATCAAACGCAGTGGACTTGCAGGAGAAGCATTTCAAATAGGGTCTGGCAAGGATGCGAAGTATTATTACGCTATTCCCTCACAAACAGAGTTGACACGTCTATTTGGAAGTGAAGTGGGAGATGCTTCACATTACACTAAGCAAATAGTAAAAAATCCAGATGGTCAGATTTATATTTCATATCTCAATTCAAAAGGGCAAACCATTGCCTCGGCTTTAGCCGGTAACAAACCAGAAAATCTTGAAGCACTACCAGATCAAGAAATACCAATAGAGGTAAGCTACAGCATAACATCAGAGGATCATTCATTGGATTATCGTCAGGGAACCAGTATTGCTGCAAAAATAATATTTATTGAAACAGAGGGATCCGACTTGAGATTGCGATATCAGATCAATCCGGCTGATGTGAACCTCGCTGTATGTACTCAAAATGTTTGTTATGATTGCCCTAAAACTATTGTTCTCAGTTTAAAAAATTCTTGTGGGCAAAGTTTGATGAACAAGAAAATAAAAATTGGTCCTTTTAATGATGGTAACATAAGCAATTGTGAATCTTTTGGAGCTATTCGATTTGACACGACATTGACAAGTTTGGCTGTGGGTGAATATCATTTTTCAAAACATATAGAAATAGACGAAGAGGCAAGAGAAAAATATATTGAAGATTTTATTCAAAGAGATACAGCATGTTACAATCCATCTTTTGTTCCGCCATTGCCTTGTGTCAGTCCACCGGCCTGTATTCCCTGCAAATTTGAAGTTACAGATGGATTGCCGGTTCGATTATCTTCATCACATCCAATGTGTTTAAAAAATTGCCCGGAAGAAGCTTATGATTTTGATATGTTGCATTTTGCAATGATGGCGGGTGATATGAGCCCAGAAGGAAAATACGGATGTATGGATTTCAATAAAACAGATTCATTTGAAGTATCAGTATTTAATTTTTTACCTGTGTTCGATGGATTTGTATATAGAAAAATTCCTGCATTCCAATATAAAGATCTTGATGGAAATACTTCTTGGGTTGATGTTACTGATGAAGCAGAAACAAGTTATATACACACTTCACCACCGGATCAATACAAGATAGAAAATGGGAGAAAATATACTATTCCGCAAAATATTCAATCTTTACAACTTCTAAAAAATGTATGGAAAGATACATGGTCTGAACTATTAGTTCAATTTCATCCTGAGTTTCCTTTATTACAGTGGAATAATAAGAATGTAAACAGTTTGCATCATGATGAATCTATGTCAAAAACCAGTAAATTTGATGATGCAGTCGAAAAAAATTACCTGAGAGTAGATGCTCAAATTAGTGTTGATTGGATCAATAGTGATCCATTTTTTGAACGAGCATCAAATCCTGTAAAAGAAGTTATGATAAATCGATTGAGGCAGTCATCTCCAATGAGAGATGGGACCTATCTTACTATTTATGAATCTGTGGTGGCTCAGATGTTTTGTAATGCTCCTTATTATGCAAATGCAAGTACAATGAGATCTTGTGTAAGAGAGAATATGGGACGTTTAAATTCGCTTAGTGAGGAGGCAAAAAATTTTGCATGGACTACCTTTAGAGGAACTTATCAAGATGCAAAGCAAAGAATACTAGACAGCATAAGAAATCATGCAATTGAAACTGAATTTGGATCAATTTCAGAAGGTCCGAGAAAAAATCTTCTCAGGCTTGCTATCTGCACTGGTATTAATTTTCAAGGCGATTGTCATAATTGTTCAAGCACAACAGCCAATCCTTCCATAATGTATAGATATCGCAAAATGCAATCATGTTTTGCACATCCAAGATGTGTGAGATTGGATAATATTCCATTAGAGGGTATATCTGTTGATATCAATACTGCAAAAGCATACGCAGATGCAAAGATCATGAGTTCATGTGGAAAATCTCCTGAGTCGGTTGTGTTTCTCGCTTTTCTTAATTCTTTAGTAATGGATCAATGGAATTCATTCAATAAATTTACAGGAACAGATATTAATCTGAATGATATACCGCCTGCGGTGATTCCGGAAATGATGGTTTCTGTTTTTGGCAATCCATCTGCTAGAAAATATACCTGGTCTGCTACAGCTGTGGACAACAGACTTACAGCGGTAATAAAAGATGATGGAAATGCCATACAAACTGAGCTCGTTTTTACAAAAGATGCCAGGCTAAAATGGACTCGAATTAAATACTTTGGATGTATAAATGAAGATAAGAGAAATAGAAACATTTTTATTCTAAAAGTTTTTGATAAATCCAATAGAGATCATACCATTGAACTCAAAGTGAGCGATGCGTTGGCAGATAAACTAAGATTTAATCCAAGTTATTTATCTTCTTTGATGGGTATACTCAAAAAGAGTAATTTGGATCAAAAGCTAAAAGAAAAAAATGCTTTATGCTGTATGGAGCATTTGTTCCCGGAAGTAGAAGTCAAGAATAGATGTGAAGAATCCCAACAAGAAAACAGACAAGACAATCTCATTGCAGCAAAACGAGCTCGTGCTAATATTCTTCATGACAGTTTGAAAGTCATTTATGCGACTCGATGTCTGCAAGGAGGTAGCGAATCTTGTAGCTTAAGTACTCGTCAAAAATCTTATTATTTTACTTTGTTTTATTATGATCTTGCGGGGAATCTTACAAAAACCATTCCTCCTTTGGCAGTGCGGGTGGCTACTGGAACAGGTACTCCAAATCATGATGAAAATCTAACAACCAGATACAGCTACAATTCTCAAAATATGAAATTGTCAAAAACTACTCCCGATGGCGGTACTACAAAATTTGTTTATGATGAAGTAGGTAGAATTATTCTTAGTCAAGACCCGGTGCTTAGAGCCAGTGCAGAAGCCAATTATATCAAATATGATTCTCGAGGAAGGACAGTTGAAGGAGGAACTGTTCAGGCATTTAATAATATCAATACCATCATGGATGCAGGTCGTACAACTTACTCTAGTTATAGACGCGAGTTGGAGGCTACCACTACATTTAAAAAAGATTATACTGTTACTACATACGATCTGAGTACAGCGGATAGAAATGTATTGGATAAATTTAAAATGAAATCTCAAAGTAATTTGCGTAATCGAGTGGCAGCGGTTAGAAATTTTAGTACCGGAACCAATCTACAACATGCATTCTATTTTGATTATGATATTGCCGGAAATACTAGAGAGATTATCCAAGATTTTGCCAATTTGCAAAGCATTCCTGGAATAGCAGCAGACATTGTCAATCATCATCGGTATAAAAGCATTCGATACAAGGTTGATATTCTATCAGGAAAAATGAATGAGGTAGCCTATCAAGAAGGCTACTCAGATCAATTTTACAGGTGGTACAGTTATGATGCGGATCTGCGAATTACTTCTGTCAAAACAGGATTTAGTAGATGGGAACCCGAGATCTATAAAGATATAGATGCTCGATATGAATATTATATGCATGGACCTGTAGCAAGAGCTGTTTTAGGATCAGAAAATGTTCAGTCGCTGGATCTTAATTATACAATCAATGGATGGTTTAAAAGTTTGAACAGTGGTTCGATGGATAATGGTTCATCTCTTCCAGATCAATTATCTTATTCATTAAATTATTTTAATCAAGATTACAAGGGAATCGGTCATCCGATAGCTTCTTCATTGTCCGGGCCGTCTCTTTATAGTGGCAATATTTCTCAGATCAATATTTGGAATAAAGGTCTGGATAATGCAGAAAGAACACATCAGTACAAATACGATCAAATGAATAGACTTGTTCAATCCATGACCAACGGAAGAAATGAATACAGAATGGATCTTAGTTATGATAAAAATGGAAACATCCAAACATTGGATCGATACGATGGCAGAGGAAATAGATTTGATCAATTGCGGTACCAATATGATCCTTTGCGCAAAAATAGATTGAACCACATCTTAGATAATAGCCGAACAAGGCTCACAGGAAATATTACAGATCTTGCATCACAATCTGAAAATAATTATCAATACGACGCAAAGGGAAGATTGACTTCTGATGTGAGTGAAGGGAATATCAATTTGAGATGGGATGCAAATGATAAGCTTAGAGAACTCAACAATAGTGAAGGGACAAGCAGGTTCAATTATGATGCTCTTGGAAGAAGAGCAACAAAACATGTTACTACCGGGTCAGCTGATAGCTATACTGAGTTGACGGTCAGAGATTTTGCGGGGAATATTTTGGCAGATTACAATATTAAATCATCACAAATTAGATTGAATTCATTTCCACTATATGCCGAACAACGCATAGGATCTATTCAACTCGATTCTATCTTGGTTCAAATTCAACCTAAAAGATGGATACAAAGTAGAGGTGCTAAACTATATGAATTAAAAAATCAAGTTGGAGATATCAATACATTATTGTCTGATAGAAAAATTCCGTCAAGTACAGAATATACTGTCGATATAAGAAAAGCCACTGAATACTATCCCTTTGGGATGATAATGCCCGGAAGAGATTCTTCAACATCCGACTATCGATATGGTTTCCAGGGTATGGAGCAGGATGGTAATATTAAAGGTAAGGGAAATTCGATTTCTTCTGAATTTCGTCAATATGATCCGAGAGTAGGAAGATGGCTGAGTGTGGATCCGATGGAAGAGAAGTATCCCAACTTTAGCAGTTATATTGCGTTTTTAAATAATCCTATTCATATAATAGATCCAAAAGGGGATGATCCACCAACTGCACAACAAATAAATTCAGTTATAACAGGAATAAGTCACTATACTTTGAGGAATGCATTGGCGACAAATTATACACGACAATTGGGTGCAGGAGATGTTGCATCAGCAATTATACCAATAGCATCTGCAGTTCAAGGTGCGGCAGAATTTTTTGAATCTGCTAGTGAATTGAGTCAAACTCTCCTGAGTGCAAGGGTTAGCTTAGTGGTTTATCGTTTTCTCAGAGGCAATATAAGTCGGGCCCAAGCAATTTCTCAAATAGGGGATATAGTAGGAATAAGTTTACCTGAAGAAGCCTTAGAAGCAGATGGGCCCAGGACCTCATCTGCAAGAGCAGGCCAAATCATAATAGAAAATGTTGTTCCAAATCATACAGATTTTTTAACATCTGCTGGACAATTAGCTTTTCAAGCTACTTTAATTACCCTAGATAATTTTACTAGAAATATTGCTTTTAATTCGCACACTATTGGCTTTAATCAACAACTTGCATTGATTGCTTATAGACTTTCTAACCTATCATCAATTGATGACCTCTTACCTGGCGAAAGTTTAACGGCTCTTGCAAGACAAGGTGATGCAACTTATACTCAAGAACTAAATTCGGCAGCTCAAGCTGGTTGGGGTAATCAAGAAGCATTTAGTGGTGGGGCTCAAGGAGCACTAGAATTTATAAGGCAACAAGAATCCCTTGGTAACCATGGAGCTTTAAGAGCAGTTCTCTTAAGAGCTACTACAGATGAAAATGGAGTTAGAATTACAAATGTCGATACTATTCGAGCAAATTTAATGAGAATTACAGGGCAAAATGCAACTGTAAGAATTGAAAATGAAGAGTCAGACAGAGCTCAAAGAGGGCAATAAGATTTAAATTTAAATCACTTAAAAAAATATTCATTCTCTCTATTCCTTTCAATTCTGCCATAGATCATCATCTTGACGGTCTGTACAAAATCTAAACCAAATGCAACGATATTTTGCAAAAAACAAATTAAATACTTTGACAAATTGATAATAGAATCTAATGATGGACTATTGTCATGATTTTATAAAGTAAGATCAATTTTTATTGAGCTTCTGGATAATCTTCCGCACACAAAACAAGCTCAACCGTTTGCAAATCAATGTATAAGTGGGTATTTTGAGGCTGTATCTTTGAATTATCATTAACATAAATTATTAACTATGAAAAAATGGGTAAGGATTTTATTTTATTTTGGTATTACAATTAGTCTTTTAAGTTATTCTGCCTGCAGCAAAGCATCGACAGATCCTGTTGAGGAAAGTGATGGTAAAGTAACGCTTTTGATAAATGGAGTTGCAGTAGAAGGTGTAAATAATATAAACTTTATTGAAAATGCAGTATGGAAATCCAATACTTTAATAGAAGACAATTCGGTTGTACCGATTTTAAGCAGCTTGAAGTTTAATATCTCTAATTTTTCTGTGCCTAATGAATACAATGTGGATCATAACAATTTCAAGTTTTATACTTTGGTTCAAGATCGATATTATTATGGCACATCAGGAAAAATCAAACTGACCAAAACATTTGCCAATGGATCTCGCACGGGGATTCATGGAACATATGAAGCCGTTGTAACTGATAGCTTAGGTAATTCCTTTACATTTACAAATGGTGTATTTTAAACAATAAAATTTTTAATGATTCAATACCCAGTGTTCTCTTGTATGTCCAATTGCACCCCAACTACAACAACTATTTATAGCCTAGGCAATGACCATGTTTTATGATATTGTGGCATCGGTTAGGATGGCCTTTTGGACTGGCTAGAAAACAGTTGAATGTCGAAAGAATGAGAGCTATAAGCAGCATTTCTGTTGGCATTGGAACAGTACAATTTCATGGACTATTTCATGGAACATTTTATGATATAAACTCCTGAGAGGATCTCGAGTTCGAGACTGAAAATTTTAAAATAAAAATAAATTTATAAAAATGAAAAAGCAATTCTTTTATTTCCTATCTGCATTGTTAATTTTGATTACTTCTTGTTCTAAAGATGAAAATACAAATAATAACAACAACAATAATAATACACCGGGAAAAGGCTATGTCAAGTTTAAGCTTGATGGAAAAGAAGTTCTTTTTGACATAGTAGGCACAGTCTGGGCAGACTCATCAGGCGGTATAGGAGCAGTTACTGCGGCCCAATCCAACGGAGTTTCAACATTTCAATTGGTTTTAGAGGGTGTTGATTTTACTGTAGGAAAGTCCTATTCTTTGGTTGATGAAAATACCTTGGCATTTTTTATCTACACCAAAGACAAAGCAAAACCTTTTACGGATATTATTTTCATGGAGCCTGATGGACCCTGTTCAGGATCTATCAAAATTACCAAAAAGAAATTAAGTACTTATTATTATGCATTTTCAGGGACTTTCTCCGGTGTCGCTCTTGATGACGCAGATAATACTCACCAGATCACTGATGGAGAAATTTATGATCCAAAGTCAGAATAATTTTGGAGATGTTGTAAAAAGTATTTCTTTTGCAATTCCAATTATTAATTATGCGTAAATATCATTTTATTTTGCTTCTGTGGTTTTGGTCTTATACGCTTTTAGCTCAAGGAACATTGCCTGATTCATGCAAGATTGCGTTCGGTACAAATCTCTCAGGACTTTATGATTGGGGGACAGAACAACCTTTTGTGAATATGATGAAGGCCTGTAGAAATTGGTACTCTAAAGATGACAGTGGAGAGTTTGACAGCGGTCTTGTAGATAAAATGAGTTTTCGAAATGATGGATATCCCACACATATTCCGCAAACACTGCCCGGCGTTGTAAAACCTCAATATGTGGCAACTATTTGGGCAAGAATAGGCGGCTGGAAAGTTGGAGATTATAAAGTTTTCTTTGATGGAAATGGTGAAATTGATATTAATTTTGGAGTGGATAATTTCAAAAGATTAGACGATCATACATACTCATTTTATTTGCCTACAAACATCAATCGAGAGATTCAACTTATTCTTGTGCAATCTTCTGCTTCCGATCCAATACGAAACATAAGAATCATCCATAAAGACTTTGAGCAGACTTACCAAACTCAAATTTTTAACCCGACTTGGCTGGCCTATCTGCGCCCCTTTAAGTCCATTCGTTTTATGGATTGGGGTCACACTAATTTTTGGGGACAAAAAGATGATTGGACCTGGGAACAAGACAGTGCAGTCTGGTCGAGTAGGGCAAGGGTAGAAGATTATACTTGGACAAGCTACAAGGGCATACCATACGAAATTATGATTCAGTTGATGAATGAACTTCAAGTCGATGGATGGGTCTGTATTCCTCATACTGCAGGCGATGACTATATAAAAAATATGGCAAGATTGTTTAGAACCAATCTGTCAGCTTCAAGACATCTGTATGTGGAGTACAGTAATGAAGTGTGGAACTGGATTTTTGGACAGACGGTTTGGTTGGATGAAAAATTTTGTAAACCTTCAGGCACCTGGCCGGAGTGTTATGTTCCTGCAATACAAAGAGCTTTGGATGTTTGGACCACAGAATACGGAGGTGAGATCGATCGTGTTACAAGAGTACTCGGTGCATTTACAGGTTGGTATGATGTAAGCGAGAGAGTGGCCAATACGATGAGATTAAGTTCTTATGATGCTATAGCGCCTACATTTTATTTTGGATTATCTCAGGAGTCTGATGAAAGATTGGATGTCTTGGGTTCTGCAGCAACAGTTCGAGATCTGGCCGGAGAAGTCCGAAGCAATTTTAGTACAGAATTTAATGCAATTGTTCAAATAAAAAATCTGGCTAAAAGACTTAATAAAAAGTTGGTTTTTTATGAGGGAGGAAATCATATTACAGCTCATCCGTTTGGTGTGGAGCCGAGTTACGGACAGGCACTTATTGACTTGCATAGAGATACTGCTATCTACAATTTATACAATGAATGGTTGAGCTTGATCAAAACATTACAATCCGGTACAGATCCATTGATCTGTGAGAACTTTTCTTTTATCGCAGACCGAAGTTCAAGGTACGGAAGTTGGGGATTGTTTGAATCCTTGTATCAGGATACCGTTGCGATTACTCCATACAAGTACCGCGCAGTGATGGAACATCAGTCTGGGTCATGCATACCGACTTCCACGCATCAATTTCAAAAAGAAAAATATTACTGCAGCTATAAACCCTTGAGTAAGAGCATAAGCCTCAGCAGTCCGAAAACTATTTCCTATTCTGTTATCGATCTGCAAGGGAAAGTTTGTAAAACTGGAATTGTAAATGCAGGAGAAAATGAAATTTCTCTTTCCTCCTTGCCTCCTTCGGTTTATTTTCTTAAGGCAGACAATATGATGTGTAAGGTGTTTGTAGAGTAATGAGATGGAAGGGCAAATGTGAATTGAATACAATAAAAAAAATAGCCATGAAGATCAATAAGTCCTCATGGTTTTTTTTATTTTCCGAGCTGGAGATTTTTTTAACAGGAGATTCTTGTGTTTTTAGCTCGGATTTTTTGGGAGCAGAAGCGCCAATTTTCTTTTTATAATTAATCATCTTTGGGCACTCTTCTGCAATTTTTTTGTAAGCACTTCCGGATATTCCTTCTTTCCTGCCGGCGAGATAGTCTCTTATCCTTCTTCAATAAGCTAAGATTCCGGTTTCACCAAAGAAAAGGTCCCTGCGTCTGGCGTGTGCATCTGCAAGATTTTGTTTTTGTTCTGTGACTTGCAGATTAGTACTGTCTATTTCGCATGGCAATGTTTCCATAAAAATAAGAAGAGGGGAAGAATCATAGCGACTTTATCCCTCTTTTGATAATGCTTAATAACACGAAGAGAACACCCTAAATTTCTTTTTATTATATAGCTTAAAATAGCTAAAAACTATCACCTGTTTGAGTATTGCTTACCACCTTCCGTGATTCGTTTTTTCTTTATTCTTTGAATTGCTTCTCCAGCCTTCACTCTTTGTCGTGCTTTCCTCTATACAGCTAAAGCTTAGCTGCTGCCCTTCTGTCTTTCGTTCTGATTGACTATTGGCTTGTGCGTTGGCTTGTGTAGCTTGGCAATGTGTGTGGCTGTGAAGCATTGGTATTTCTGTTAGTTAATGTTTTTTTGTACTATCTTTATCTCTTCTTCTGTCAAATCGTAAAGTTGATAAACCTACTGGTCTATCTGATTTTCTGATAGGAAGTTATGCTCCGTAGGAGCGACATTATTCAATCCATTCAAAAAGATATTTTTCATCATACTCAATATTATATTTCTGCAACATGTCCAAATATTCATCCTTAAATGTTTTCTTTTGATGATGTTGTTCTTGGTTGTTTATGTAAGCAATTACCGTATCTAATTGTGATTGAGCGTAAGAAAATGCTCCAAAACCTTCTTGTCATTGAAATTTGCCGATTATATATCCTTTTTCATTAATCCATCTCGATGAATTTGCTTTAATATCTCGGACTAAATCTGAAATAGCAATGTTTGGTTTAATACTTATCAATATATGTATGTGGTCTGCCATTCCTCAAATAGCATAAACTTTTTGTTCTTTTCCGTTTACAATTCCACAGATGTATTTGTGTAATTCGTCTTTCCATTTTTTTTGAATTAGGTTTTGTCGCCATTTTACGGAAAATACGATGTGTAAATATATTTGGGTATATGTATTTGCCATTTTGTATTTATAATATGATTATGCTCCTTCGGAGCTTTTTTATTATCTTCCACGAATTTCATTTTCTATTATGATGTAGCCTCTCTGAGGCTAAATTTTTCTATTATCATATGCTCTGTAGGAGCAATATTATAATAGAACGGTTAAATGTACAATTTTTAGCTCTGTAAGAGCGATATTATAATAGAACTCTGTAAGAGCAATATTATAATAAAACGGTTAAATGTGCAATTTTTTAGCTCTGTAAGAGCGATATTATTTAAAAAGGCTTTGTTCAGAGCTTTGGGATATGTTTTTTATCTACAATAGGGAATCACATTTCTATCCATGGGTTCTATTTTAGACAAAGATAGTGTGTTTTCGTGTGGATTGTTGTATTTAATATAAGAAAAGCTACAACAGCTTCTGTGAGTCCGTGGACTCATGTGTTTTAGAATTAAAAATTCTTTGTACAGATGAAATTGCTCATTTGTGACTTTCATTTGTAAATCCTTTTTTGGTAATGCTTATAAATAGAATACCGGTGACAGTACTGGAAATGTTCATACAGAATCCGGTGATGTAAATCTTGTAAGATGAAAGGGGAGAGAGGGGAAGAAAACAGCAAGCTCAAATCACTTTCTCAATCTTCTCTGCTCCCATCATCGGCCATTCGAACTATTTTAGGTTGGAATTGAGCCACTATATCTACAAGATCACGCTGGGCTTCCATTACCTGATGAATATCCTTGTAGGCCATAGGAATCTCATCAATTCCTCCACCTATAAGCTCCACTTTATTTTTCGCAACCACCTCTCTAAGATCTGCATGAGAATAGCTTGATTCGGCTTTTGTTCTGCTCATTTGCCTGCCGGCACCGTGAGAGGCAGAGTAAAGGGAGGAGGGGTTACCCTTGCCTCTAACAAGAAATCCGGGAGCAGTCATAGATCCTGGAATGATTCCCATGACTCCATTTCCTGCCGGAGTTGCTCCTTTGCGATGCACTACAAGTTCGCGATCATCGATCATTTCTTTCCATGCAAAGTTGTGATGATTTTCTACGCCGACTATAAGCATTGCACCAAGGGCTTTGATTATTTTTTGGTGAATGATCTCATGACAGGCAGATGCATAATCTCCTGCAAGATTCATAGCCATCCAATACTCTTGACCCAGTTCGCTGTCCAAGGTAAAGTAAGCGAGATTCTCTGCTTCACGTGGTAGACGACACTGCTCTTTGGCAAGTTTTGTGTAATGATGAGCTATGCTTGCACCCATTCCTCTGGAACCTGAATGAGATAGCAGTGCAAGATACCTGCCTGAGCGAATTCCCATTATCTCGTCGTCTTGTGCAAAATCCAAGATTCCCCATTCCACAAAATGATTTCCTCCACCCGAAGTTCCAAGTTGAGCCCAAGCTTTATCCTTCAAATTTTTAATCATAGGAGTTAAGTTAAACTCCGATCTATCCAAAATCTCATGCTCAGATTTATTCACTCCATCGAATCCTTGTCCGGCGCCAAACAATGTATGATCCATCAATAGATTTTTGTAATGAGATTGATGATTGTCAAAATCTTTTTCAGGCAATTCAAAAACACTGATCGCCATACGACAACCAATATCCACACCTACACCATAAGGAATAATTGCCCCATCTGTTGCCATTACACCACCTATAGGAAGACCATATCCCTGATGGGCGTCCGGCATAAGCGCAGCTTTCACCGTTACAGGAAGCCGCAGTGCAATGTCCATTTGAGAGAGGGCTCCGGCTTCAATGAAGTCTGCTCCAAATCTCTCATAATGCTTGTGCTCATCGCTAAGGGCAATGACGCTTGCGTCTTCTTTTCCTATCATTGCAAGGGCTAACGGACTAAAAAGTGGATCATCCAAAAAGGATTCAGGCGACTGCAATACTTCAGAATATTTTTGAATCATTTGACTGCGATTGTAGCCTGTTCTTTTTTTATTGATGCGCAGAGCTATTCCCAAAATATGATTTTGCGGAAACCCTAACTCTATTAAATCAAGCGCTTGAATGGGATGTGACATTTTTTTATTTATTTTTAATGATTGAATGACAAATATAGTTGATCCTTTTTCTTTACAAACAGATGATTTGGGCATGTCCTTCGCATTCGCTCAGGTCGGGCTATCCGCTGCAAGTCCTCAGTCGCTTTGCTTCTTCCGGTCTTTCCGCTTCTATCCCTCATGCGAATCTTTTTTTTTGCGAAACCATTCCACACAATAACCATTCGTCGATTTTTTTTTATATAAAATTCATTTATTGTATTATTTTAATTCTTATCTTTGATTCCACTAAAACATAGGGCTATGCAAAGAATATTTTTATCATTTTTATTTCTTTATTTCTTTTCTCAACTTCTTGCTCAAGAATTTGCTCCCGTTGGGGCAGTTTGGTATTACGAACAAAGATTCCCTTTTTCTCCGGGCGAAAGCTATTATAAAATAGAGTGTGAATCCGAAATAGATTTTCTTGGCAAAAAATGCAAACAACTTAAATTTAGTTCTATTCCTTTTTGTTATTACTGGGGGATTTCCGACATTATCTATCAAGACCAGTCTTCCATTTATTTTTATGATAAGCTTTTAAACCAATTCCAACTTCTTTTCAATTTTGATCTTAAAGTAGGGGAGCGATTTTATCAATATTTTCTGAATTCTAAAGGCAATATCGATACAAGCTATGTAGAAATTGATTCTATAGAATTTGTCAATTTTGCAGGACAGAGGCTCAAAAGCATGGATATCACTCGTGGCTTTGTGAATAATGGTGAAGAAAAAAACACTAGTAACTCTACCGTTTTAGAACGTATAGGGGACTATACTTTTTTGCTTAATATGTACAATGATCCTGAATTTTTTATATGTGATGCCCCTTATTCGACCGGACTTCGGTGTTACAAAGATGCAACTATAGATTATTATAGTCTTCGTTATCCTTGTGACTATTCAACCGTTTCCACAAAAGATATTGCACAAGAAGATCTCCGCATTGTTCCCAATCCTACCACGAATCATTTTCGATTCTATCCGAGTGTTGAACTCAAGCAACTGGAGATCAGAACCATTCAAGGAGAGTTTGTAAGATCAGAATACTCACTAAGTTCAAATGAAATTGATGTATCCTATCTATCTCCGGGAGTATACACCGTCAAAGCTCAGGATAAACAAAACAAAGTGTACTTTTCAAAACTGATTAAGCTATAAAGTTATGTTTCTTGATCTGAAAGATCTTAGCCCAAAGTCAGGGCTTGGGCTAAGATTTTTTTTACCTTCCAAAAATTTCTCTTAATTGATTGAGAATATTTCCATTTCCCGACACAGAAAGATTCGAAACACGATCAGTAACTCGTTCCAAAAACTCCATTTCCTTGAGCTTCCACAACATCTCATTTTCTTCCATCAATCTTGCCGTATTGAGTAAGCTTCTTGTAGATGCTGTTTCCTCTCTTCGAGTGATGATGTTGGCCTGAGCTCTTTTTTCGGCAAGCAATACCTGATTCATTATTTCTCTCATATCTCCCGGCAAAATAATATCTTTCAGGCCGGCTTCACTTAGCTCGATGCCTATCAATTCACAGTTTGTGTTCAGTTTCGACATTATTTCTCGACCCAGTTCTGACTTTTTGGTCAATAATTCATCAAGACTAAGTGCGGATAAACTTTCTCTAATGGCCATCTGCAGCATCGTATAAATTCTCTTTTCCAAATCTTTTACCTGAATTACCGCTTTGTTAAAATCTACAATCTTTATGTTTTGACCTTAAGCTTAATTTTTAAGTTAGTGTTTATCTAAATTACTTTTCTGTTTTCAAAATTATAAGGAATTTTTCTTAATAATTTTCCAATTGAACTAAAACTATCTAGTAAGTTTTTTCTTATTTACAAATTTATATTTTTACAAACTTTTGACGATACTTCAATCCACTCCTGTCGCAACATTCTAGTATATAGATGCCGGGAGAAAGAGAATGCAGAGACATTCTTTCACTATAAGATGAGGAAAAATAAACCTGGCTAGCACATAATATTCCTGATGATGAATAAATTTTTATTTGTTGAATTGACTGATTCTTATCTCTTAGCTCAACAGTCATTTCTTCTGTCACAGGATTAGGGTATAGAAATAATATTCCCGAACTCTCCACATCCATTCCTTCTACACCTGTATTCAACTGTAATGCAATAGTACTATCACAGGGATACGGCTCATTGACTCGATAATGAGGGAAGTTTGGAATTGCATTTCCATTTCTTGTAAGTAGTTTTACTCCTCTTTGTATAAACCCACAGGCCTTGCCTTTTCTATTGGGATAAAGAATCACATGAAGATATCTATTGCCACCAGGTGTGCAAGTATAAATTCTACAATCTGGCCCTAAAGCAGAATGCATGAAAGTGGTAGGATATGGGTCATTGTATGGCTCATATGAGGCAATGGTGTCTATAATGTTTGTCGCAAGTTCTAGTTGAAACATATGCACAGAAGTGTTAAAATAAAGGAGCCTTGAATCTGGTGAAAAACAAACTCCTGCAAACATCAATTGCTCATGTTTGTGCCCATAATATTTGTAATTTGACAATGATCCATTTGTTCTGTCAAAATCAAATATCTGCAATCCTATTACAGAATTATACAGAGCATAGTGCTTTCCATCAGGAGAAAAACATGCCTGTCCAGTAAGTGATGCTCGTTTTTCTGATGAAAGACCTTCATGATGTCTTATGGTTTTCTCTACCCCATCTACCCCATACAATAGGATCCAATAGCCATTATTCTCATACTCTGGAATAATGATCCAATATTGATCTCCAGTCATTGTGGGAATTCCACAGAATCCTTCTGCTCCCAGTGAGTCATATAAGATTGTTTTGTGTTTTGACAATACCGAATCTCTTAATGTATTGATCTTGACTTCTATTATGGACTTGTTAAAAATATTTTTTGAGCCATTAATCGTATCAATGATACAATGTAGAAAAACAAGAATAGAATCTTGGTTTTCAAAAACTAAAAACAAGCCACTTTGATTAGAAGGATCATTTTTTGGGCAATAATTATATTTGGATAGTAATAATTTATCACCATTTAAAATGATATCCCCTGAACTATTTAGAATATCACAGGTATTACTCATGTATTTTAATGATCCAGATCTATCCGACAATGAGTTGGTTTGATTGTCAAAATCATGCTTCAAAACTCGTCTTGAAAAACTAATTTTCTTATTTTGGAAACTCATTATCTGTCCTCCAAAATCAGGAATATTGATTGTATCTATATTATCATTCTCATAACCAAATGCCCAATTATAATCATAAAATTTTTGGGAGTAGCAATGTAATGCCACTCCCAAAAAAGAAAATATCAAAAATACTAATTTTGTTTTACAAATTTGCATATATACTTTGGATCATCTTTTATTATTATAAAATACAAGCCACTAGCTAGATCAGATAAATCTATTTTATTTTCAAAAGCATAAGGGATCTCTATTATTAATTTTCCAGTTACATTAACAATTTGCAAAGTACAGGCTTTTCCTTTCCATACTGTAGGCATTTTAATTGTTAAAAATTCCTGGATGGGATTAGGATAGACAGAAAATTCCTTTGATTCAACTTTGGATTTATTGTCTTGATTCGTTCGCAAACCACAATATTTCACATCATCATAAATACGGTCATTTTGCCCTAGCAAATCTCTTGCTATATAGACTGCCGGTCCATCAGAATAAGGACAAGATTCTGCTATTGCATTTAGAAAATGATGCTTTACCTCAGATTCTCCTAGAACTTTATCACACAATGCGAGCAATACTAAACGCATATTTTCTTCATATACTGGCTCACATTTCATTGAGTTCAAAACGGATCTATGCGCTCGAATTACTTCTTTATACGGAATTGTGAAAGCAGTATGTAAGTTTGTGATTTTGTCAGTCAGCTCATGAATATAATTCCAATCTACATTTAAATTTTTCTCAATATAATTTTGTTTCGATTTGACTAATTGGTATATTTCTTGAGCATTCTTTGCTTTTGCAAATAGATCAGAATATATCTGTGCAAACTGATTCACAATAGATTTTTGAAATCTTGACCTCCATTGAGTAGAAATTTCATCATGTATGTTTGATTGATACATTGAAGCCAATATTGCAAATCTCGCTGACCAAGATCGGGCATCAGAAAAATTATCAAGTTCTAAGTTAGAATTCAATAAATAATCTGGCAATTCATTTTGAGCAATCTTTGACCTTGAGCTTTTACATACATTTCCTATTTCGCAATTAAATTCTGAACTAGGAATTGGTTGCTTGAAAAAGTTAATACTTACTAATTCTGCTATATTACTTGGTATAAACGGACTAGTGGGAGACACTAAAAATTGCGATTGTTGATTATTAACCGGACTCCCCAAGTTCCATGCATCTTTAGTCCATCCAGCACCAGAGAGCATATTTCCTTGATGATTCTGTGGGCCAGTAATGGCATCTGATCCAGCTGCCTGACTTGAGTACATAAGTCCTACCTCATGATCTGAGATATTGTTTCCAGAAATAGATGAGGGTTGGCATGAAGAAACAAACTGGAGTCCATTATCCCCACCATAGATTCCATTGCATTGATAAGTACCATTTATAGTGGCCTCTACATACATAGCAGCGGTGCCTGTGCCCAATGCAAAATTCCCAAGAGAATTACAACTTGCAGTGACTTGGTTGCTATTGATTAGTTTGAGAGCATCGGTATGAATTCCGTTTGAAGTGTAGGTCCAGATATTGTTCTCCTGTATTTTGACATTGGAAGATCCGGAACAAAGCAGAGCTGCCTCTCCTGATTCTGCCTCGACATTGTTTTCAATAATATCCAAATTTCCATGATTCCCAGTGATTACTACACCTATTTGAAATGGGTCTGTGGTCTTCAGAATGTTCCACTTAATTGCGCTAGAAAGATTTCCGTTATAATTATAGTGGATCGCATTTCGCTTAGCCTCAATATCTGTATATAGGATGTTTCCACTCAATGGAGTATTGGTAACATAAATCCCGTAATTACAGTCTTTCATATTATCTGCAACAATGGAATAATGAGAATTGTTGATATAAATACCTGCATTAAAATTCTTGAATAGACTCGAACTCCCCAAAGTTGCAGCATATATATTTTGCGCTCCATTTCCTATCATTGAGATTGCATTTCCATTGTAAGGCTCCGAAGTAATAATGTCGCCCCTTGAAGATCCAATATTAAAAAAACGTGCAGAATGTCTTACGTCGGTATTGATAGCGACCACTCCTGCCTCCATATCAGAAATATCAGAGTTGGATATAAATATTTGATTTCCATTATAAATTTTTATACCAGTCTCTTTTATTCCTTGTATCTTAGAATCTACTATTTTAATAAGTGCATTTGTTGCTGAGATAGATCCTTCTATACCTTTCTTGCTAGCTGACAAAATACTGTTCTCTGCCATTTCGAATGTACTATTTAATCCAACTTGAATTCCTCCATCTAAATTAGAAACAGAAGATTCCGATAGTAATAATTTTGAACCACTACCCATTACAATTTTGTCCCATACACCTGCACAAGATAAGAGCTTACCATTACAATAACCGGCAGTTTTGTTAGAATTCACTATTATCTTAACACCTGGGTCAATTATCCAAGTTTGATCTTTAAAATAATGAGATTGGTCTATTGTAAAATCAGTTTTCAAATGTATTGGCTTTTCAGAAGTTAAGCAAGCAGTGCCATTATTATAACTAATTATATAATTGGGATCTTGCAATAATTTTGTAACGTTATTATTTGCAGAAGTTACTTGAATAGGTCGTAGTAGGTCATGAGTTGACCGACCTATTTCCACTGAACTATTCAGTACAGGAGAGTCCCAATAATAAGTAGGTCCCCATTTAAATACATTGCTTTTTGTGCCTAAATCTACTAATTTTACTTTGACACTTAATTTTCTCTTCTCTTCTGGCTGTAATGTCAGTAATGGGGAACGAACAAGTAAATATGTAGTAAATTCAGGGGCAGGCCCGGTATAGGTTCCTACAGATTCATAATCCATCAATGAAGACACCTCAAATTTAGGATAAGATGATCCTCCATAAGTTCCACCATTTGGCAAAATAAAAACAATTCTTTTGTTCTCTTTAATATCACAATCGTTCCAGACTTCAATACTTAATGTAGACTCAGATAAACTAGAACAGCCTGCAATAATGTTTGGGTTAGAATTACTTGTGATAGAAGAAAATAAACAATGTGCACAAGGTGAATAAAAATTGTGTTGATCGCTATAACAAGAGCAATTTTCAGTCAAATGATCATAAATGTAGCCATGATTACAATTGTCTAGCATAGCAGCTGCTCGGATATTGCCTCCAGTGGAACACATTAGTGAGTGAAAAGCGAGACTACAATCAGGTGCACAAGCTATACCACTATTCAATAAATTCTCTAAGTCTGCACCTGCCATAAAATGACCAATTTCATGGGCTAAAGTGCGGCCAGGGCTCCTGATGGGTGCTGATTTACCATATTCTCTAACCAAAACCATTCCTAATAATTTAATTCCAGAAGATAAACAAGAATTTGGACCGTGATAATAACCATTTACATCTGCATCTAAAGTGAGAAAAATATTAAGATCAACAAATTGTTGAGTGCAGGGCAATTCTTGATTTGTCCTTGTAGCTAATGCAGACCATGCTTCAGACCTATGATAATTTTGATCATGTACAATGATATGATTTTGTCTAAAATTTAAAGCGTTTAATAATTTAAAATGTTGAATAACCCCAGTTTCTCTCCAAATATTTTCTGCTTCTGAAATAATAGCATCAATCCTTTTCTGTGCCTCATTATATCCTCCCATTTCATCAACATACTCTTGAGTGGCATGTACCACGAATTCAATAATTACATCACAAGGAATAACTGGTTTAGGTGGAGTTGGGTCACAATCGTAATAACGCGCAATGAAAATATCATTGGAAAAAAATTCAGAATTAATTCTGCTTAATCGAAAACAACTATTGATTTCTTTGGAAACAATGGTTACATCATTTTCTTCGGCAAAAACAATCATATTACTAGTGCCTGGACTTCCTCACTATAGTG
>DEQQ01000090.1 GCA_002360455.1 Saprospiraceae bacterium UBA3362 | reverse complement strand
AGAAAGCTGCTGCAAAGAAAGCCGCTCCTAAGAAGGCTGCTGCAAAGAAAGCTTCTCCTAAAAAGCCTAGTGCAAGAAAAGGAAGAAAGAAAGCTTCAGCAGCTCCGGTTGAGGCTCCAATGCCGGAGACTACTCCAATGGCTTAATCTAAAAAAAAGATTAATAGAAAACTCTGGGCTTAGTTGTTCAGAGTTTTTTTTTGTCCCGAAGTCAGCACATATTCCAAATTCCTAAAATTATCTAGTCCACTTCGTTTCTTTTTTTATTTTGCTATACTGCTTTCTCAGTCCTCAGTTAAGTGTTCCACATTCGCGCCGTATTGAGCCAGGGTTAGTCATGAATAATTTCAAAAAATTAGTGGGCATTAGATAATAGCAATTAGACTTCAATTGGCTTTAACACTCAAAAGAGATTATGGATTTAAGAATGGCTTCTTAAGAACTAAAGTCCCATTCATCGTTCTAGGATGATTCCATTGGCTAAACAAAAGCTCCTTTTCTTTGCGTGATTCAAGGATTGCGGTGAGCTAATTTGTTCTCACTAACACTGAAATTTATTTTCTCATTTCAATGTAATACAGATGAAGGAACCGCCCCAACAATTCTGATTCTAACTAAATCGATGCTTTTTTACCGGACAGGAAATATGGACTTTTTTCGACAGGTTACTTTAGAAATGGGTCTGTTCTTTCTTGTAACATACTCCATGAAAACAAGCTACAACATCGCCTTTCTGATTTTTCGCAATGACTTCATAATTACCAACACGATTGCTCTGATGTATTAATTTGGCTTCAGCTGTAATGATGTCAGCTTCTCTTATAGGCATTGTATGAGATATCGATGTCTGTATGGAAACACTGATCTGGTTGTAAGAATTACAACAAAAAGCAAATGCACTATCACAGAGTGAATAAACTATTCCGCCATGTGCCACTCCAAATCCATTGAGCATTTCAGCTCGCACCTCCATTTCCAATATCGTATGACCAAGTTCGGTTTTGATTGATTTGATTCCAAGCCATTCACTGAATCCATCTTTTGAATACATTTTGTTGAATACTGCAGTTGCTTGATGTGTAGATTCCATAATTAACCGGGCTGGATAAATAAATTTTTAATAGTAATAAAATTGAGGGGAAGCTCAAGGATAACGTGAAGCAGACTCAAGAAAAACAATACTTGAAACCCAAGATGATAATCCCAAAAATAAAACGCCAAAGACAAAAGCCATAGAAACGCAATCAGGTAAATTCTTGGTTTGCTCACCTCATGCCATTTGATAACCTGAGTTTTTGAAAACCAATTTAAGTAATGATAGGTGTAGGCAAATGCAAAAAAACGAACCGCTGCCCATCCTGCTTGGGATTTGAACATAATGAAAAGATCCGGCTTATCAAATTGATCTATTCCCGAGTTGTAAAATAGATTCAGAAATTCTTTATGCAAGAGTCTAAATGAATTAAAGAATCGATCGGCTACAAAGTTGGTTAAAGGGAACAGGCTCTCCTTTGAAGGAATGATAAAGATCAGGAAACTGCAAAGGATAAAAAGAATAAAACCTATCCAAGCATATTTTTCTTTAGTCGATCGAGCTCCATGAAACATAAAAACCCCTGTAAAAAAATAAACATGGATTAAAGTGGGTAGGAAAATTAGAAACAACAAATAACTCAGATGCCAATCTTTGACCATAAAACTTAAACCGGCTGTGAGCAAGTAGCCTATCAGTTGATATTGCAGTCTGTCAAAGCTAATAAAAATTAGAACAGAGAAAAAAGCCATACAAGAGAACCAAGTTGAGATGGAATGATTCCTGAAGTATAAGCTAAAAATGCTCACCAATAGACAGAGAAAAACAGGAATCCATAAATCCCTTTTACTTCGATGAAAATAATTTCTTTTCTCAAGCCAGGATATTTCGGTTAAATAATGCAATGGACCAAGGATGGCATAAGAAAATAAAAACAACTCAAAGGGAATCACCAGTGCTAAAGCAAAACTTAGCAATACTAGCCCAATATTCAGCTTGTTTATGGATTCAAGGTTCAAATTCAGAATTTTTTCAATGCAATTATAGGGAAAATATGCAACCTTTTAGCCGCTAATGCATCTTAATCTTGAAACTGTGCGGTATGCAGGATAAAAAGAGAGAGTTAGTACAAGCTTGTATTCGGGGTGAGGCTAAAGCAATATCCTTGCTTTACCATGAATTCGGGGCCGTTCTTTTTGGGATTTGTATGAGATATACAGATCATAAACAGGATGCCGAGGATGTTATGCAAGAGAGTTTTATCAAAATTCTTTCTGAGCTTAAAACTTTGAAAAACCCGGACAGTTTGCTGGCTTGGATGAAGAGATTGACGGTGAATCAATGTCTGATGTTTTTAAGGACGAAAAAATATAATCTAATTTTTCAGGAGTTTGAAAATAAGGAAAATCAAGACTTTAGTGATCAAACAGAGGAGGAAACTGAAGTTTTGGAGGAAAAAATAGTGGAACTTCTTCATGGAATGCCAATAGGTTACCGCACCGTTTTTAATTTATATTGCATAGAGAATATGAGCCATGCAGATATTGCCAAAGAGCTTAATATTACAGAGGGTACATCCAAATCTCAATATGCTAGAGCAAAACAATGGATGCAGAAAATGTTAAATAAGGAATACTTTAAAGCCGTATAATATGAATAAAGATTTACAAAGCAAAGATTCTTTTGAAGAGTTTGTTCGGTCAAAAATGGATCAATACAAACCCACGGCGCCGCCCCACATTCTGGAAAATGTCATAGCCAAGACACAGGAATCCTCCAATCAAAATAAATTTTTTGCACACCGTACAAATTGGTTAAAACTTGCGGCATTGTTCATTTTTATAGCAGGGTCGGGCATTTTACTTTGGAAAAGATTGGCTTCAATGGACAGCACAGGAGAGCCAAATTCAGCTCAGAGTGAATACAAGTCAGAAAAGGAAAACTCACCATTGCAAGAAGATAAGTATTCTGAGAATTCTTTAGATGAAGAAGAGAACACTAAATCATGTTCTATTAACTCAAAGGATAATTTATTAGAAGGAAACACAAATCAATATACCGATCAAAACCAAGAACATAGTACAGCTACAGTTCAAAAGTCACATTCCAATTCGGATGGTAATAAGTCTGATCGTTTAACAGAATCCAAAGGGTTTCAATCTTCAAGTCAAATTAAAAATCAATCCAATTCAAATTCCAAGAAAGATTTTCTAGAAAGATCAAATCACGAAGTAAGAGATCAAATCATTGCACCCAAGTCAGCTCAAAAGTTGGTCCTAAATAATAATAGGGCAAGTAATAATAGTAGAATAGGAAAGGAGGAGGAAGACAACTCTATCGGCTCAAACAAAGAGTTTTCTTATAGCAACAGTTCGACCTCCATTGGGTCAAATGAAGATCGTGTTGGACAGCCGACCAATTTTGAATCCGGTAAAAATTCAGTTGAATCGGATAAAGAAGCCTTGTCCTCAAATGAAATAGCAACGATCCCTTCTATTTATCCCTCTCTTTTAGAAATTCAAGTTCCCCTGTTGCCTGAGGGTTTTCAAGCTGTAACGATCCAAAAGATAGACAGAGTGAAAGCAAATTCAAGGAGAAATTGGGAATTAGGTCTTATGGTGGTTGACTTTAAAGGTAAGATTATGAGCAATGAGTTAAATCCTATGAGTGGTCCCGGAGGTAGACCAAAGATAATCCCTAACCAAGGATTGGAAAGCAACACCGTTGGTGCAAGGCTATTCGTAAAGAAAATATTTAAAAATAATTTCTTGGTTCAGACGGGAATTGAAGTTCAAAAAAACACAAACGATCACAGTCATAGATTAAGAATAAAGCCAACGGATTTTAGAAGAGTGGGTCAGGATTCAAATTATTATTATACTTATAAGTTGAATACAAATGAAGGTACTGCAGAGATTAATTTGCGTGCTAGTGAGAGCCAGTTTAATCAGTGGGATAAAACCAAAGATTTGGATTATACATTGAAGAGTTCAGTCCAATTTTCTACTCTGTTGTTGCCCCTCAACATGGGATATAGATTTAAATTCAAGAAGATTTATTGGGATGTTCTTACAGGGATTTCAATATTTAAAAATAGTTCTCAAAATAGATTTGATATTGATAAAGTTGATGATCGAGGAGAACTCGGACAGTTTAGAACAAACGACATAAAATATGATCTTGACCGATCCGGCTTTGGATTTAATTTTAGTCTTCAAACCGGGCTTTCAATTCCGGTTTATAAGCGTTGGAACCTTGGGTTGGATGCATTTTATCAATTGCCTAACACCAGAGAAAGAGAGGGTACAAAGTTTTCTAAAGAGCTGTTTGGAGCCGGAGTTAATATAAGTTATTCACTTTAATGCAAATTCATCTTTTAGGAGATTTATTTAAAAGAAATTAAACATCAATTTATAAAAATATATGAAAAAACTAATCTGTTCACTACTTTTCACAGGACTTTTGTTCCATGCCGCTTCTGCACAGGATACGATCAATCATCTTTTCAAGTGGTCTAAGGTAAATTCATGGGGAATATACTTTCAACCTGAAGTTCAATTCTATAAGGACGGCAATTTTGCCAAATCTGTTATTGGCGCGATTCAACTCAATAATCGATTGGGTATAGGTATTGGGATGAAACATCTTAGGGACGAAAATAGCGATGCTGTAGGTAAATTTTTGGGAATGCATGCAATGTTTGGAAGGCTGGAGTATGTTATTTTACCTAAGTCGATTGTTCATCTTTCTATCCCATTAGATTTTGGGCTTGCTCAATATCAATATGATTCTTCCTTGGTAAATCATCATGAATTGAATATTCCAAATTATAGACACATTCACATCCATAATTCGGATAGAGCATTTTATTTTCAACCCGGAGTAAATGTTGAACTTAACTTATTCAAATATGCCAAATTGAATTTGGGAGCATCTTACCAATTGGTTAATCCGATTAATAGTAATTCGATCGCTGAGTTGAAGGATTTGAGCCGATTTGGAGCAAACGCCGGTCTTAAAATAGGCTTATTTAACTGTAAGAAAAAATCATTCAAACACCATACCTGGAGAAAAAAGCATAGAGAGGAAGAATCTCATTGATTTTTAAAAATGCATTATATTTACCAAATTATTTTCCGATTTTAAATTTTGTGGATTAAACAATGAATAAATTAACTTTATTATCTGTACTGTTTGTTATTTCTTTTTTTGCCATCAGTTCTATAAATGACCCTAGAAACCCGCCGGTTGGAAGAACCGGAGCTCCGGGAGAAACCACCTGTGAAGTTTCGGGTTGTCATAGAGGAGGGACATTTACAGGAAAAGTGAATATTACCGGAATTCCTGACACTGTTTTACCCGGCTCAAAATATTCTGTAACATTGATAGAAGAATCCAATGCCATAAGAGCGGGATTTCAGCTCACAGCAATCAATGGAAGCTCTAAGGCCGGAACTCTGGCCAATGGTGTAGGAACTTCAATAGGAACTCAATTGGGAAAGGAGTATATTAGACAGGCTTCACCAAAAAATTTGTCCGGAGGTTCAGTATCATGGACTTTTGATTGGACGGCTCCTAATTCATTAAGTTCAGGAGATTCCATTTTGTTTTACTTTGTTGCTTTGGCTTCAAACAATGATGGTAAAGAAAATGGAGATAACGCATTGTCTAACAAGAAAAAAGTGATTCTTAAACTGAAAACTTCAAGTCAGCAGGTAGAATTAAACCAAACTGTTATCCAAGCTATTGGCAATCAACTGTATATTAAATCTAAAGTGAATTTAAGCTCAATTTCGGTGATTAATTTTAACGGTTCTGTAATGCAACATTTGGGCTCCAATGAAATCAAAGCAACAGAATTTACGTTTCCATTAGAGCATGGGCTGTATATTGTCAAATTAGAAACAGCAGACGGCTCCATGTTATCTAAGAAAATGTTAATTCAATAACTTATTAAATGTTAAAAATTATGTTTACAAGAAATCTTTTGCTTGTTTTTTTGGCTTTAGTTACCATTTCTCTCAATGCTCAAAAAGTTTTATCTAAAAATGCAAAAATTGAGTTTGATGCTACCGCAAAAAATTCGCCGGAGAGAATTAATGCGAGCACTACAAAAGCTGTATTAGTGTTGGATCTTACTACAGGAGCTGTAGATGCAACAATGTTAATAAAAACCTTCCATTTTGAGAAAGCATTGATGGAGGAACATTTCAATGAAAACTATATGGAGAGTGATAAATATTCCAAAGCAAGTTTTAAAGGAAAAATCGATCCATTGTCTGACCTTAATTTGGGCAAAGATGGAGAGCAAAAAATCAAGATCAGCGGTTCGCTGACCATTCATGGAATAGGTAAAAATGTAAGTACTGTGGCAACCGTAACTGTAAAGGGAGGAAAGATCGTTTCAGTGGACTCAGCATTTGAAGTCGTTTTGGCAGATCACGGCATAAAAATTCCAGGCGCTGTTCAAGATAAAATAAATCCAAAAGCACAGGTTAAAATCAGTGTTTCTAATTTGGAGGTGGCAAAATAAATCTTAATTTGAGCTCTCAAAAATAAATCCTTATGTTTTTAAAACGACTGTTGGGCTTTTCGGCGCTCCTCATTCTTTTAGCCGGACTTGTAGCTTATTATTTATATAATAAACCTCATGAAGAAATTGGAGAAGCTAAATATAAAGTGCAAGCAGCAGAATTGGCAAAAGAGTTTTCTGACAACGAAGAAACTGCAACCAAAAAGTATGTAGGTACCAATGAGAATATGATTGTAGTTGAAGTTACAGGGCAAATTACCCAGATTTTGCAAGATACTTCCGGCACTACTCTCTATCTTGAGACCGGAGATCCTATCAATGGTGTTTCCTGTGTCTTAGATAAGTTTTCCAAACAAATTAAATCTCAATTTAATCAAGGCGAGCAAATCAAATTGAAGGGATTGATAACCGGGAAATTGACCGATATAATTATAGATCGTTGTGTAGTTCTCCAATAAAAATTAAACCAATTTATGATGAAGCAATTTCTATTTATTATTTTATTTTTCTTTGCCTTGACTGTTTTTTCTCAAAATGATGCCGATCAATATTTATCAAGTAATGAGAAAGAATATGTAAATTACAGTTTTAAAACCAATCGGGTAATCAATCTTCATTCCCTAGAGAACACAGCTCACGGGGTTTTGGATTTCAAGATTTCCCATCGTTTTGGTCCGGTGAATAATGGTTTTTACGATTTGTTCGGTTTGGATTACGCAACACAAAGAATAGGGTTTGATTATGGTGTTACAGATCGTTTTTGTGTAGGAATCAACCGCAATAGTGTGGGAAAAGCATTTGATGGATTTTTGAAATATAAAATTTTTCGGCAATCTAAAGGCGAAAAAGCAATGCCTATAACCTTAATAGCCCTAACCAGTGCCGCACATGAAACGGTGAAAAACGGATTCAGCTGGAAGACAAGAATGTTCTATACAAGCCAGCTTATAATAGGCAGGAAGTTTAATGATTTTCTTACTTTGGAGCTAGCGCCTACTCACATCAGAAGAAATGCAGTTCAAACAGCTGCTGAGAAATTTGATGTTTTTGCCCTTGGCTTTGGAGGCCGAGTGAGGTTGAGCAGAAGATTAACATTTAATGCAGAGTATTGCTATGTATTGCCGGATCAATTGGCTCCGGAATTCAAAAATTCACTATCCGTTGGGTTGGATATAGAAACAGGAGGCCATGTATTTCAACTTCATTTTACCAATTCTACCTCAATGTCAGAATACGGTTATTTTACACAGACGACAGACAGTTGGACAAAATCCGGAATCCGCTTTGGTTTCAATGTTTCTAGAGTATTTACCTTATATGATCCAAAAAAATAGACATAAAATTTAGAGATATGACAAGAAAAGAATTTTTAAAGAGTTTAGGAATAGGAGCAGCATTTGTGGTGACCACAAGTTGTTTTCAATCTTGTACAAAGGAGATCATAGGTCCTGTGGACTTTAGTTTGGATTTGGACAGCGCATCCAATCTCAAGCTAAAAACCAACGGAGAATATATTGTAACTAATAATTGTGTTGTTGCAAGAACTATCGATGGAAAATACGTTGCCTGCACCATAGTCTGTTCTCATGAACAGCGTAAAGAAGTGATTTATGATAATGTCAATAATATTTACGCTTGTACAGCCCATGGCGCTGAGTTCGATCTTGCCGGAAAAGGCTTGAATAAAAATGGGAGCAAAGGATTGACCATCTACAATACTGAACTTAGCGCTGACGGCAAAACACTTAGAGTATACAGTTAAGATCTTTCGTTTGATTTTGGGTTTTATTTTCCTAAAGGGCAGGGAGATGAGTTAATTTTGATGCTTTGGTTTACAGATTGAAGAATTAAACCCGATGATTTGATTTTTTATCAACTCTAGTTATTAAGATTTGAATTTTTATGAAAAACATATTCTGTTTAATTTTACTTGTATCAATCTTTGGCCAAATAGAAGCCCAGCCCATGATTTGCGGTACACCCGCATCAATGACTCCCACATGCTTAGAAGCCTGCCTTATTTGTGATATTGACGGATTTACGGGAATGAATGGAAACCCGGGAACTGGGCAACTGCCTCCGGGTTTTTGTACTACAGTAAAACACAATGCACAATGGATTGCATTTATGGCAGGCTCTGAAGATTTGGTCATGGAATTGTATGTTTTTGATTGTAAGGATGGAAATGGATTGGAAGTCGGAATTTATGAATCTCCGGATTGTGTAAATTACAGTTTGATTTCAAATTGTAATGGAGATGCATTGGAGAACAGCACCACTGTTTTAACGATGAAAAAAAAGTTAGTCATTGGGCAATATTATTATTTTGTAATGGACGGCAACAGAGGGGATGTCTGTAAGTACAGGATCAAGGTTACCAAAGGAAGTACAAAAATTTGGCCTATTGATAGCAGTGGTGTGATAAGAGGTCCGGGTCAAGTTTGTGAAGGGAAGCCTGCAAGCTTCAAGGCCGACACCGTTATTGCTGCAATTTTTTACAGGTGGACCATTGATGGTTCACAGGTGAGCACTAAGCAAGAATATACTATGCAAAACCCAACCAAAGATTTTACAATTTGTGTACAGGCAGCAAATGTGTGCGATGATGCTCCTCCGGTGTGTAGATTAATCAAAGTTTTACCAAGTAAAAGAACTTCCACACAACAAGTCATTTGTAAAGAAGATTGTTTTATGTTCAAGGATACGCTAATTTGTGATACAGGAACATACAGTAGAACCTTGTTGGATCAAAATGGATGTGATAGCATTGTGACTTTATCACTTTCAAATTATCCAACAGGATACAGCAGAGATACTTTTCATATTTGCAATGGTAGGCAAATCAAAATTGGAAATGAAACTTATACGAAAGAAGGATTCTATCAACAAATCCAAAAGACGATTCATGGTTGTGACAGTTTGGTCGAAATTCAAATTGTCATAAGTCAAAATTCTTCGCAAGATTTTAGTTTTCAATTTTGTGAAGGAGATTCTATTCAGCTGGGAGCAAGCACTTATACCAAAGCCGGAATTTATCAACAACAGTTAACGACCCAATATGGATGCGACAGTATTATCAATCTCACACTGTCCACTATCCAGTGCAATATCACAACCAACGCTGTTACCCGCTCTGTAAAATGTTATGGAGATTCTACAGGACAAATTACTTTTTTTGTTAGTCAAGGCACTCCTTCTTTTACTTATCAAATCCAACAAATTGGTCAGCCCACAGTATTAATTACTGGAACAATTTCCGGTTTAAATATCCCAACTTCAATTAACAATTTGAAAGCAGGGTCTTATATATTGACTGTACGAGATGTTTTTGGAAACCAAAGGATAAGCACTTTTGTCATTGACGAACCTACTCCTTTAAGAGTTTTTGGCAATATTGATCAATTCGGGATTTACCAGATCAGATGCAATGGTGAGGCCAATGGAAAAATAGATTTAACTACTTCGGGAGGTACTCCAAGATACAACTATAGCTGGGATAATGGATCTATCTCCGAAGATCTCAATAAGCTAAAAGCAGGGACGTATTCGGTAATCATCACTGATGCCAGTTCTTGTTCTGAAATATTACAATTTGAACTCAAGGAGCCTCCTCCAATTTTATCAGATCTCATGGTCGTTAACCCCATTTGTGAGGTTTCGAACAGTGGACGAATTTCAGTCCTTACGCCAAGCGGAGGAATTCCACCTTATCTGTATTCAGTAAATAATAAGCCATACAACAGCACAGTACTTTTAGATTCCTTGACAGCAGGTTTTTATACTATTCAAGTTAAAGATTCATTGGGATGTATATGGGCAAAAACTGTAGAATTAAAAGACCCTGAACACAATTTTTTAGGAGGAAAAAATTTCTATGAAATTGAGTTGGGAGATTCAATTTATTTGGATGTGAATTATTACGGAACAATAGAATCCGTTGTGTGGACCCCGGCAGATTATTTGTCATGCGACACTTGTATCAACCCTGTTTCAAAGCCACTCAAAGACATTCAATATAAACTTATAAGCTCATCTAAGGATCATTGTCCGGACAGTTTTACAGTTTACATCAAGGTGAATATTGAAAGAGCTGTATGGGCTCCGAATGTGTTCAGTCCTAATGCCGATGGATTAAATGACAGATTTATTTTATTTGGAAATAAACAATTGCAATCTATCCCGTTATTGGAAATCTATACCAGATGGGGAGAATTAATATATAAAGGAGAAAACTTAAAACCGAACACCAGCACCAATGGCTGGGATGGAAGCTTCAAAGGGAAGGCTATGAATCCATCTGTTTTTGTTTGGAAAGCAGAAGTTAAATATTATGATGGATATAAAGAACATCATAGTGGAGAAGTCACTTTGTTGAGATAAAGAATTTTAGTATTCAAAATATTTACAATGAAAAAAACATTTACACTGGTAATCTTGATTTCTTCGTCGGTCTTTTTTTTGAGGGCTCAAAATTTACCTTATTTTATGCACTTTTCTCCCGATCACAAACGATTGATAAATGGGAATGTTGCATCCACTAATGTATTCAATGACTCGGAATTACAAAAATTTGAGCTCATTTTTTCTCAACCAAATTATTGGACTTTATTGACTAATAATTATCAAAGTAAAACCGATATTCCTGCAACATTAATTATTAATGGAAAGCAATATGATAGTGTTGGAGTGAGATTCAAAGGCCAAACTTCTTATCAAAGAGTAACAGGTCAGAAAAAATCATTCAACATCACAATGAATGCATTCAAGTCCAAGCAAGATCATCAAGGATATGAAACTTTCAACTTGAATAATACTTTCGAAGATCCCTCTGCCATTCGGGAGATTACCTATTTGAGTTTTTCTAAGTCCCACATCCCTGCAGCAAGGGGTGCTTTTGCACAACTTTATATTAATGGTGAATTTTGGGGACCTTATGCCTTGGTTCAAGGATTGGATAGCGAGTTTATCCAAGAATGGTTTCTAAGTAATGATGGAGTTCGATGGCGTGCAGAAAGGACAACTACCGGAGGAGGACCCGGCGGCGGAGGATTTGGGGCAGGAACATCTTCACTCAATTTTTTAGGTTTGGATACCAATACCTACAAACCGAATTATACTTTGAAAAAATCTGGAGTTTCTGATCCTTGGTACAAACTAATGGTTGCAACACAGGCATTAAATTCACCCTCCTTAGATCAAATGTATGATACATTGCATAAAGTCATGGACGTCGATAGAGCCCTTTGGTTTATTGCAACAGAAATTCTTTTTGGTGATGATGATAGCTATATCAATAAAGGAGGAATGGACTATTATGTTTATTGGGACAAAGAAACGGGAAGATTAACTCCAATAGAATATGATGGAAATTCATGTATGGGATCTATGACGACTACTTGGTCGCCTTTTTTAAAGGAATCTGATACTAAGTTTCCTTTGGCTTCAAGATTGCTAAAAGTTCCCGAGTTAAGGCAGCGATACATAGCTCATGCAAAAGTGTTACTGAAAGAATATTTTGATCAAGTAAACTTTGAAGATAGAATTAATAAATTTTATACTTTAGTGGATTCTTCGGTTAGGGTTGATACAAAAAGAGCAAGTTTAGCCTACACTTATGCTCAATTTGTTTCAGCAAAAGCAACACTTCTCAGCTATCGGGCCAATAGAGTGAATACTTATCTTACAAATACTGAGTTCAAACAAACCGGACCTGCAATTTCAGAAGTAAACTATTTTGTAGAAGGTGTCGCAGAGAAAAGTCCAAAAGAAAATCAATCCGTATTGGTAAAAGCAAAAATATCATCGGCAGATGGAGTTAAAATGGCAAGACTTTATTATGGGATCGGGTTTGATGGAGCATTTGAAAGACTGCTTATGAATGATAAGGGTGAGAATGGAGATGAAACAGCCAATGACGGTATATTTTCTACTCAAATACCTGCATTCATGGGTGGAACACAAGTTCGATTTTATATAGAAGCAATGTCTAACAATACTGCATCTACCTCAAGTTTTATGCCTGAAGGCGCAGAGCATGATGTTTATATTTATCAAGTGGCACCCAATAGCTCAGGAAATTCTGATATAGTAATAAATGAAATTATGGCTTCCAACTCTACAACAGTTGCAGATCAAGATGGAGAATATGATGATTGGATTGAGCTTTACAATAAGTCCAACCAAGAAGTAAATATTAGCGGTTGGTATTTGACAGACAATATAGACAATTTGGATAAATACAGAATTCCTGATGGCACTATAATGCCGCCATTGTCTTACCTTATTGTATGGGCTGATGAAGATGGTAAACAAGCAGGATATCATGCCAATTTCAAGTTGTCTGCTGCCGGAGAGAATTTGTATTTATTGGATTCTTTTCTTCATACTGTAGATGAATTAATTTTTCCTGCTCAAACTACAGATATGGGATATGCAAGAGTTCCCAATGGTACAGGACCATTTATAATCCAGCCTCCAACCTATAATATATCTAATACTATCTCAGGGGTAAAGGATCCTTCTCAAGTTTGGTTAAGAGTTTATCCAAATCCCGTTCAAGATGAACTAAATATTGAAAATTTAAATTCATCTTCCGAAAAGTATACACTTTTGGATTGCTATGGTAGAGTTTTAGTTCAGGGCCAGTTGGTAGACAAGGCAAGTTTGTCGATGAGTGCTTATAACTCAGGAGTCTATTTATTAAAAATCAAAGACCAAATCTATAAGATTATTAAAAACTAAACAGAGTAAATTATTTTTAAAGCCCAATAGTATTCCCTATTGGGCTTTTTATTTTTAAACTAATTTAGGGCTTTTGAGTTAGTTTCTTTAGAATATGGAATTGATCATTATCTTTATTTTGGTGCTTCTCAATGGATTATTTTCAATGAGCGAACTTTCTCTTGTTTCGGCAAGGAAATTTAAGCTTGAAAATGCAAGAAAAAGAGGTCATAAAGGAGCTGAAACAGCAATTGAATTGGCGGATAATCCTACAAAATTATTGAGTACTGTTCAAATTGGGATTACTCTGATCGGAATATTACTAGGAGTATATAGTGGAGAAAATTTGACTAATAATGTTCAACAATTTTTGGTCCGCTTTTCTTTTCTTGAGCCCTATTCCAAACAAGTAGCAACTGCTTTGGTCGTTATTTTTATAACTTATATATCCATAGTTTTAGGCGAACTTTTTCCCAAAAGATTGGGCATGACTTTTCCAGAACCCATTGCAATGGTCATGGCAAGACCCATGAAGTGGTTATCGATAATAACTTCTCCGTTTGTAGCATTATTGACTTTTTCAAATCAAATTTTGTCGACAATATTTGGGATAAAAAAATCTCAAGACAGCATAGTTTCAGAAGAAGAAATTAAATCTCTTATTGCCGAGGGAACCGAAGGTGGTGAGATTCAAGAAATAGAACAGGATATAGTAGAGAGAGTATTTGAGTTGGGTGACCGTAATGTGAGTTCGCTTTTTACACATCGTACAGACATTGTTTATTTTGATGTCATGGATACATTGTCAATTATCAAAAAGACGATAAACGAGGAACCCCATTCTGCTTATCCTGTATGTAGGGAGAAAGATATAGATCAGATAGATGGAATTGTTTTGATTAAAGAATTGTTTGGTGCAAATGAAACAGATTTTGATCTAAAGCATTTTGTCAGACAGGCCATTTTTATAAATGAGAATGCAACTGCCTTCAAAGTGTTAGAGCGATTCAAAGAGGAAAAAATTCATTATGCGGTTGTAGTGAACGAGTTTGGTAATACTGTTGGATTTATTACTATGGATGATTTGTTGGATGCGTTGGTTGGAGATGCAACTCCTCAAGACCAAACAGAATATTCCATATTGCAACGGGCTGAGGATTCATGGTTGGCCGATGGTTTGTACAATTTAAATGAGTTTAAACGATATTTTGAATTATCTATCGATGAAGAAGCATTGAGCAAATATGCTACTTTAGCCGGTTTTTTAATTCATCTAAAAAATGACATTCCTGTGGTTGGAGAGACATTTTACTATGAAAATTTAAAGTTTGAAATCATGGATAAGGATGGTCAAAGAATTGATAAAGTTTTAATAACTAAAATGAATTAACTTTTAGTTTTTGGATTCAAATATTGGACTATTGAAACTCCACCTTGAAATTATCTATACAAACTGTAGATTCAAATTTGTTAAAGAAGTAAACTTTTACAACATCAGAGCTGTCATAAGCTTCAGGCAACGTATAATTATATTTTAAATCTACCCATTGGTTTGTGGCAGGATTCAGATCTGATAATTTGATACCATTCCAGAGGAAAGGAATTCGATCACCTAAAATCTCAATAACCAGTTTTGCATCATGAATGGTATCTACTTGAAACATTGCATAACTTATTAGTAAATTTTTAGCTCTATCTGGGAGCAGCTTCTTTGGTTTAACAAACGTAACACTGAACTCATTTTTATAATTAATACAGGATGCATGATTAGGAGAAAAGAAATGTTCTTTGCTTAGGCTTTTGTTAAAATCAAAGTCACCTTGGTTTTCCATATCAGTATAGAAAATAGATTTTGGAGCCGGGATAATTATTTTTGGAGTATCAATAAATTGGGAAGGGTAGAAATGTTGAATTCCTTTTTTTGCTAGATTTTCTGCAATAAGATATCTGCCTTGTTGGGAATAATGTTCTGTGGTCCAATCTCTATCGATAAACTCTTTGTCAGGAACAAGCTCCAAATTGTTTACTACGATTGCATTCTCTTTATGATATCTTTCCATGAGCAGTTCTCCGTTTTCTCTTATGATGTGAACCAATGGAGCACCTACAAGCGAATCAGCCATTTCAATGTTTTCAGCCATTAAGTTTAAGATGAGATTCCAATTTCTTTTTTTGCAAAGTCTGACAATCTTGTCTACATCTTTGATCCTTGGATTTGTATTAGTATCAATTTTGAAAGCATAAGTCTTAATATAGTGACAAGCTAAAGTTGTTTGAGCTTCATTTTTAGTTCCATCAGATTCTAATATTCCATGTTTTGCCATTTGTGCATTCCAGTCATCGATACTTGTCATGACTGTGCCGTCACCATAAATATCAAGAGGGATCTTATTTGCTTGAGTTATTTTGTTTTCCCTCAGTTCATTGAGGGGATGGGGATAGGCTTTGAACGCTAATAAAAATCGATTCCAAAGGGCTGGGTAAGGTTTTCCTAAAATTATACTTTTTCTTAATGCAGTTTCAAGATCTGAGTTTATCCATCCTGAATTGAACGATCTTAAGTTGAGCGTCACAATCACAGTTTTTAGAGAAGAAGATGACGGGACTGAATTGAGAAGATCAAAATAAATTCCGGCATGGCTTGCTTCTTTGGTAAAATGGGTTGCTTTAATATTATTTAAAAAAATGGAGCTTAGCTCTGCTATTGAGCGCTGATCCCAGTCAGAATTTTTGTACGTTGTGTTCGATGATTCCCCAAGATATAATAGTTCAGGATTAGTATTTAAGGTATCCATGAATCTAGACCACACATCTGAGTGTTTTATTATATCTTTATCATAGAAAAAAGTCTTATATACAAAGTTCATTATAAAAAATGAACTCAAAAGGGTTAACAATTTTAATATCAGTTGATTCATCATAGCTTAAAATTGAAAATAAATGAATTGATAATTTTCTACAGATGAAAAGCTTATAATGGAAAAGATCATGATAAAATATAAAATCCATCTGACATAAATATTAATTTTCGATATACCAAGATCAAATCTAGAGTCCTTGAGCCAAAGATCAAGAATAAAGGGAATAATGGTTAATAACCAAATAGGAGAAGGAATTTCCAATGGTTGTTGATTGGGTAAAGAATGAAAGAGGCCCAAAAAATATTCTTTCAATATTTTGAAATTGGTAGCTCTGAATGGAATCCAAATTAAGCTCACCAGGAAAAAATTGAAAGCTATTTTTGAATATTTAAAAAATTGAAATTTCGGTATAGAAAACCTCTTCTCAATTGCATTTTGAATGATATACACCAATGCATGAAGCAAACCCCAGAAAATAAAATTCCAGCTGGCTCCATGCCATAAGCCACTTACACCAAAGACTATAATGATGTTTCTAAGCCATTTTAAATAACTCACCTTGTTTCCTCCTAACGGAAAATAAACATAATCTCGAAACCAATTTGACAAAGAAATATGCCATCTGCTCCAGAATTCCGCAATAGTAGAGGATAAATAAGGTGTATTAAAATTGTCTATCAAACGATAACCCATGACCAAAGCAGAGCCAATAGCAATCGCAGAATACCCGCAAAAATCGCCATAAATTTGGATCGAGTAGAAGAATGCACCAATCCACTTACTTAAGCTTGAATATGAGCTTGGATCTTGAAATACCAAATCTACAGTTGTTCCTAAATTGTCTGCTATCACCATTTTAAAAAACAAACCAAAAAGGATGAGCCGCAATCCATTAATAATATTATTAATTTCAAAACTTTTATATTCTCTCAATTGAGTTAATAGATTGGCCGGTCGTTCGATTGGCCCTGTTACAAGCTGTGGAAAAAACATTACGTACAAACTGTAAATTCCAAAATGTTTCTCCGCTGTTTGTCTTCCTCTATAAACTTCAATGACATAGGCCAAGCTCTGAAATGTATGAAACGAAAGTCCAATCGGTAATATAAATTTGAACCATTTGGATGGATAATGATAGCCTAAAATCTGAGATAATGAAAGCATATTGAGATGAAAAAAATCCCAATATTTAAAAATGAAAAGGACCAAACATGTAGTTACTATACTAAGGATCAAATAGGTTTTTCTCCTTTTACCCTGGCTTTTCTCAATCCAAATGCCGGCGTAGAAATCGATAATAATCGTGACAAAAAGAATGAAAATATAATGCGGTATAAAGAACATGTAAAACAAACAGCTTGCAAAAAGTAGAAAAGCCCAACGAAATTTACCGGGTAATAAATAATAGAGAAGAACAACAGTAGGGAAGAATATTAGGAACTCAATGGAGTTAAAAAGCATAGTTTTTTACACAATAATAGCAATTTATTATCATTTATAGGCATATTTTGACTGTTTCTCTTCATTATAGTTAAATTTTTACAGCCTCATTAAGAGCAAGACCACTTACAAGAAAACACTGATAATTGCTAATATTCCAAAATTATTGATTAAAAAATTTCATGTTTATAATAGAATATTCGTAACTTGGCATTGAAATTTGAAAAACCAATTTGTTATGCTTGTAGACAATTGTTTAAAAGGTACTCTAGCAACCTATGTTCCAAGCCCTGAAAAGCCATGGAATGAGAAGAGAGTCAGACATTTATACAATAAACTATGCAGTGGCGCGACGGCTTCTGCTGTAGAAGCTGCTTTGAAAGTTGCCAACCCGGCAGACCTGGTGAAAAATTTGTTCGCCAAAGCTTTAAGTCATCCTTTGCCCGGAGTCAAAAATGCAGTAGCAGACTACTCTTTTCCAGCAAAAGAAATGGACATTCCAAATTACCACTATACTCCGCCGCCAAATTACCCTCCACTGGAAAGAGATAGAGACTATAGGTTTCAATTCACAACGAATAACTATAACAAGCATCTACAACTTTATGAAATGTGGATGGATGGTATGGTAAGTGAGGGATTAAGACATAAGTTAGTCCTTTTTTGGTCTAATCATTTTGTTTCGGTACCTGACGGCACTACCTTAAGCTGGAATTTTCAATACTATTACATGTTGCATTATTTCGCTTTAGGCAATTTCAAGGATTTTGTATTTCATATTGGAAGGACACCATTGATGCTTATATATTTGAGTGGATATGTAAGCGGCCCGGTACCAAATAATAATTATGCGCGAGAGTTGTTGGAGTTATTTACAATGGGTCCCGGAAATTACACCGAGAAAGATATAGTTGAAATTGCCCGGGCGCTTACCGGTTGGGGAATGGTGTTTGCCTATTCTGACGGCACCAAAATTGTGAACAAATATCAACCGGTGAAGACGGCCGACTTTACAAGACCTGATGTTTTGGACAATTACTATTTCAGAGGAAAATACTACCATGATTTTGGAAAAAAAGTTATCATGGGCGAAACCATTTCCGGAAGAAATCCATCTACCGAAGCAGCGGCTAAAATTGCAGCAAACTCAGATTATCGAGATGTTCATGATATCATTTTTAGACAACGGCCGAATGAAATTGCCAAATTCATATGTAGAAAATTATATAAATTTTATCTCTATCAATATCCTTCTGAAGAAATATTGACAGGATTGGCAGAAGAATTTAAAAAATCGTGGAGCATTCAAGATGTATTAATTAAGTTGTTTACCAGTGACCACTTTTTCTCGGAAGAGTGCATGGGCCTTAATATAAAAAGTCCATTCGATATGATGATAGGACATTATAGAAATTTGGGCTTAAAATTGAATGAAGATTACTTTATACCAAAGGAAAATACCGTGACCCAGGCCTTTGATCTTCCTACAGAAAGTAAAGGTTTGCGAG
Organism: Saprospiraceae bacterium UBA3362; assembly: GCA_002360455.1. Lineage (GTDB taxonomy): Bacteria > Bacteroidota > Bacteroidia > Chitinophagales > Saprospiraceae > Vicinibacter. The sequence continues at coordinate 61,812 of DEQQ01000090.1, read as the reverse complement.
CATTAATAGCTGTATTTAATCAAAATGTTCAATTGGGACAACAATTGTTTTCGCCACCCAATGTTGCAGGATGGCAAATGTATAGATCTTGGTTGAATGAAAATACGTTGGTTTTGAGATGGCAGTATTATACGGATCAACTTTTTTATTATTTGCAATTGACAGAAACCAAAGAAAAATACAGATCCTTGTTAAAAGATCTCAGCAATAATTCTTCAGACCCTGACTATATTGTTCGTAAATTTATCGAACATTATCTTGCAGTTCCTTTGGATGAAGAATATATTGAACAAGGAATAGGAATTTTTAAAGCCGGAATTCCTTCAAATTATTATACCAATGGAACTTGGTCGTTGGATTATTCCACTGTCCCGAATCAGTGTCTAAACCTGATGCAATTTTTATCAACATTGCCTGAATTCCAATTAATTTAATCCTTTAAAATCATTAGACGATGAGTAAAAAAATATTCTCCGAATCGAAAGCTTTGTACGATGAGCGTTTAGGATTTGAACATAATCAAGAACACGAATTATGGAATAGAAGACAGTTTCTTACCACAGGCAGTATTTTAGGGCTTGGAACAATGTTATTGTCAGGATTGCCGGTGAGCCCAATAATTTCAAGACAGACTTTGTCTGCAGCCAATATGGCAAATGATAATATATTGGTACTGATCAGAATGTTTGGAGGAAATGATGGTTTGAATATGGTAGTGCCTTATTCTGAGTCAGTTGGTGGAGATTTTTATAGAAAAAATTTGAGACCGGATATAAGTTTAAAATACGGAGCAGATTATAATGACAATCACTTATTGACAGGTTTCGGTGATACAGATTGGGCTTTACCTTCTCAGATGAATTCAATTATGCCCTTATGGAAAGAAGGCAAAATGAATATTATCCACAATGTTGGTTATCCAAATCAAGATTATTCTCATTTTACCTCTGATAGGAACTGGGCTACAGCCAGCACATCTGATGCAGATCCGACGGCCAAGTCAGGAATAATGGGAAGATATCTTAACTACGATCTGCCAAGCTTGGATCAGACTTCTCCTTCTGTTCCTCCTGCATTAAGAATAGGGTACAGCAATCAAGCTATTTTTACCTCTCCCAAGCAAAAGCAGTTGGAGCTTGTTTTTTATAATGCAGATCAATTTTATCAGTTTGCTCAACGCGGAGCCTTTCATGATACTTCAAATCTCGGAGATTGTGCCAAAGATCAGGAAGTTGCTTTTTTACGACAGCTTACTAATAATTCTTTGCGCTATTCGGAAAAAATTTATCAGGTATACAATAAAACAAAGGCATCTCTTACTCCTCCAAATAATCAAGGTTATAATAATATAGCAAGAGAATTGGGAATTGTGTCGAGATTGATTCGAGGAAGATTGGGAACTCGGATCTACATGCTTGATATGAATGGTTTTGATACTCACGAAAATCAGAGAAATATTCACCCGAGGTTAATGCAAGAATTAGCAGAAGCGGTGTCTTATTTTTTCAATGATCTCAAGACCGAAAATGCTGAATCCAATGTAACGGTAATGACTTATTCAGAATTTGGGCGGACTATTCGTGAAAACGGTAGTGATGGAACAGATCATGGAAATCTATCTCCAATATTGATGTTTGGAGATCAAGTGAAAGGAGGCTTTTTTGGACAGCATATTGTTTTGGATGATCCCGGACTTATCAATGGCAGTACTCTTGTGTTTTATGAAGACGCAAAACAAAAGCCAACAGATTTTAGGTCAGTGTTTGCCAGTGTACTTCAAAATTATATGTGTGTCAATGAAGAGGCCACAGATTATGTCTTGGGAAATAATTATAAAAGATTGGATCTGTTCAAGTCAAGTTCATGCAATTCTATAGAAAATATTGGCACAAATCCATATACTGTTTTGCTGGGCCATAATCCGGATAGCTTGAATCCATTAAATATTAATATCAAGTTTTCACAAATCTCAGGATCGGATGTTGAGTTGTATATTAAAGCACTTGATGGTAGAGTGCTTGCCAAATTGCATGATCAATATACTCCTAAAGGATCATACACCGTTGTGATTGATCCGGTCAAGTGGAACCTGACTAAAGGCGAGTATATTTATCAAGTTAATTCTGGCGGAAAAACCTATTCAAGAAAATTCAATATTATTTAACCAAAAAATCCCGCAGAGTATAAGTTTCCCTATACATGTTCTTTAGTTTAACTTATGCAATGCAATTTTATAAATTTTAAAATATTTACAAATGAAAATAGCTTCATTCATTTTATTTAGTTTTCTAAGTATTCACTTAATGAATGCACAATTTGTTTATGAAGAGTTTCAAAATTGTAATGCGTCTAATGCTGTAAGTTTAGTAACAACAGTAGGAACCTATGGGTTTCAAGTTGAACCGACAGATATTTTTCCTTTTAGAGAAGGAAACTGTGCAATAGTCTATAAACAAACTGATCGAAGCAATACTAACACAAGAGCCTTTAAGTTCGAACTGCCGGAGTTTAAATATCGTGAAAATTTATATTTAAGTTTTAAAGTTAAATATATTAAAAAAGTTACCAATGCTTTTTTTATTAGAATAAATAAAAATCTTATTTATTTTGTACCGGAGTCTAAAGAATTTAGTCAACACATTTGTTACATTCCCAATACTCCATATAACAATGCAAAAATAACTTTTGAGTATTCTGTTACTGGAAATGATTACGGTGCAGAAATTGTAGTGGATGATATTTTAATTAATACCATTCACAATACCTGTGGAACTGCGATCCCATTAGATGTCGATCAGCCTTGTCAAATGAGTACTGTTCCTCCGGATGCAGTTACGGTATCTCCACATGTTTGCAATGCAAATGCTCTGGGTTCTATTTATTATTTGTATAAAGCCAATTTTACAGGTAAAGTAAAATTGGAACTTAATGCAAACTATAACGATGTTACTTCCATTTATACCGGAGATTGCAATGGTTTGCTTCCTTACAAATGTTTAGGATTTGATGAGCATGGATTCAGAGGTGAGATAGAGTCTTTTGATGTTGTACAGGGAACAAATTATTTTATTAAAATAAGTAAATCTAAAGAGCAGTTTGGGTCAGATCAGGGCTATCATTGCATCCAACTCAAAACCATTTCTGTTGCACCTGCGCCACCTTTAAACGATGTGTGTTCAAAAAAGATTAATTTAACAATTAATTCTACTTGCACAACAGGCTCCAATGAGTATGCAGATTCTGATGGTCCTAGTCCAACATTAAATCAAAGATCAAGATCTACGGTGTGGTACAGTTTTACCCCTCAGTCTGCAAAAGATCTTAAGATTATATCCAATTCGAATTTTGCTGAAGTACTCACTTTATACCAAGGTAATTGCAATGGTTTACAAGAGTTGAAAGTAGAATATTCGGGTAATAATATGATCTTGTCTGCGCCTAAAATTGGACAAGAGTATATTTTACAAGTAAGCGGCTATTTTGCAACCATTGAGGGCAGCCTTTGTGTACAGGTTCAAGAAGTCAATGCAAATCCGTCATCAAATGAAGATTGTCCGACAGCCCAAGCTATAGCTTTAAATTCGCAATGTACCTCGTATAATTTTTCGAACGCCAGTAAATCTTCTAAAAGACCGAGTTGTCAGGTTTTGTCAAGTCCGGATTTATGGTTTTCATTTGTTTCACCACAGGAAAGGAGTATAACTTTGGATATCCAAGCCGGATTCATGTATAACTATACTTTATATTACGGTACTTGCAATGCTCTTATAGAATATTTATGTCAAACAAGCCCAGATCCTTGTCAAGGTCCCATCAAAATCAATGATCTTACTGCAGGAAGAACTTATTACCTACAGATTACAGCAAATTATGATCTGATTCAAAATAGTCAAGGTAATATATGTGTAAGAATAGATGAATCTTCTAAGGCTAGTCCTTATTCTCCTATTAACTTGAATGTTGACTTAGAATGTGTTCATGGGGTTTTGGGAAAATTAAATTACAGTTCGACCGGGGGTTATGGCAAGCACAGCTATCATGGACCGAATGATCAGGCTATTCTTTTGCCTGGTTCAAAATTTGATGTTTTTGTTGAGGATGAAAAAAAATGTCGTGATTTTCAGAAAGTAGAGGTAAACTGTACCTCTCCAAAAAATTGCAACAATTCTAATTTGGATATTAGTCTGTCTATGGAATGTGTCAAAGACAATATTGGTCGTAATACCGGCCAAGTCATAGTAAACTATTCAGGTGTTGGAGGCTCTGGAGCCTATTATTTTTACGGAACGCCAAAAGGGACTCAATTGAAGCATGGCGATGATTATAAGATTATTATCATAGATACAGATTCATGTTTTGTGATAGAAGAGGGTCGGGTGAATTGCCCTGCTTTTGATTGCAAACAATCAAACTTAAAAGTGGATGTGCAAGTGAATTGTGTAGACTCATTGTTGAAAGCCAGTTTGACACCAATAGTAACTGGTAACTTAGGAAGTTATCAAGTTCAGCAAGCCCCTGTAACTCAATTCTTGGACCAGGGTACAACCTATGTAGTAGCTGTTCAAGATGATGCAGGTTGTACAGCTCAGATAGAAGGCAAAATAAATTGTAACTTTGATTCTTGTGTGTATTCTAAAGGAGCTCTTACCGTTTCGTTTACCTGTCTTAAAAACTCTGATGGAAGTAATACAGGAAAGGGCGTTCTCAATGTTACAGGCTCAAGTAAAGCCGGTGGACTGTTTTATCCAAAGAATAAAAACGGTGATATATTAGATCATTTAGAAAAATACGATGTGGTACAAAGGGACGCATTCAACTGTGAATTGATTGAGCAGGGAACCGTACTTTGCGTTCCATTATCTTCTGATGATCAAAATTCCACTTCTCAAAATTTTATAGTTTATCCAAATCCAACTTCGGGAGAATTGACCATAATGTCCAATCAATTTGGACAAGAGGAAGTGAATGTTGAGATATTTGATATGCAAGGGAAAAGATGGTGGTCGCAATCTGTTATTCCTCAAAATTCAGTTGTCAATATTTCTGCTCAACACTTAGTGAAAGGAATTTATAGAGTATATTGTCACAATAGAACCCTAATGCAACATCAGATGATAATCAAAGAATAATTACAATAAAGAAATGCAATAGGAGTGCGAAGAATAGATTTGTTGATTGAAGAATATGGTGAAAGTCATCAAAATGGAATAAACAAGTTAATCCATTGGATCTTTGTTCCGGCAATAATGTTTAGCCTGATTGGATTACTAAGTTTGATTCCATTTCCTTTAAGTATTCCTTATTTCAATTGGGCAACTTTAGTATTGCTCTTGGCATTATTTTATTACTTGAGGCTTTCAATAACCATGTTTCTTAGTTTTTGTGTCATTTGTATTATACTCCTCAGATTGGTAAATGTTGTAATTGAAAACAAAATATTCAATTTGCCTTCGGCGGCGTTTTTTATATCAGTATTTATCGTTGCGTGGATTTTTCAATTTATTGGCCATCACATAGAGGGTAAAAAACCAAGCTTTTTTAAGGATTTGCAATTCTTATTGATTGGTCCGGCATGGCTGTTGCATTTTGTGTTTAAGAAAATAGGTCTTGGATATTAAAGACCAATAAATTAAAATGCAATACTAATTTTGTTTTTTTTGCTGCTTTTTGAAGTTGATTTCTTTTAGATAAGTCAATGCGAGAGCTTATTGAACAAAGGAAATAAAATGCTGTTTGTGGATTATGGACTCGCTTTATATTATTTGTGGAACTAATAGGCCAAATAGCAATAGCAGTAAATTATCCAGTATTGTTTCTGCCCTTTGTAATGAATTGAATATTGACCATCAAGAATATTCTGTGAATGAACATAGTCAATTTCTTTCTCAGGAAGCCATTTATGATAGAGTAAAATTGATACCGGAGTTGATTCCAATTCGTGAGAGCTTAATTCGAACTCAATATTTTATTTTTGTTGTTCCCGAATACAATGGCTCATTTTCAGGAATATTTAAACTTTGGATAGATGCTATTAGCATCCACAAACGGAATGAACTTTTTGCTGGTAAAAAAATACTGTTTGTGGGATTGGCAGACGGACAGTTCGGAAATATGAGAGGGATAGATCATTTGATTGCAATATTTAGATATATGGGAAGTATTATATTCCCTAAAACATTTTACCTTCCCCAATGCTCTGCTCAACTTTCTTCTTATAACCATGAAGCTGAGTGGGTTTTGAGATTAAAGAATACTTTGAAAGAATTTCATGAATTTTAATGTAGTTTATTTTTTATTCCTCCTGTTGAGTTTTGTTGCATGCGAACCTAATAAAAGCAATAGGCAATATAAAATATTCAGATATAATCAATCCAATGTCATTCAATCTCTTGACCCTGCATTTGCAAAAAGCATAAACCATGTTTGGGCCATTGATCATATTTTCAATCAATTGATAGATTTAGGTGACTCTATGCGATTTGAGCCTGAGCTTGCAACAGCCTGGGAAGTTTCTGAGGATGGATTGCATTATAAGTTTAGTTTACGGCAGGACGTTTTTTTTCAACGAGATAGTTGTTTCGGATCGTTGATGACGAGAAAACTAACAGCTTGGGATGTGAAGTATAGTTTTGAGAGATTGATAAATCCTGAGACAAAAGCACCGGGGTCATGGGTTTTTGACTCTAAGGTGGATAGTATTGGAGGCTTTGAAGTAAAAGATGACAGCACTTTTTATATTCATTTAAAGCAGGCTTTTTCCCCATTGCTTGGCTTGCTGACAATGCAATATTGCAGTGTTATTCCTCATGAGGCTGTAGAATTTTATGGAAATTCATTCTACAAGCATCCTGTCGGAACAGGAGCGTTTCGTTTAAGAAAATGGTTGGGCAGGCAGGGTCTATTTTTAGAAAAAAATGAGCATTATTTTAAAAAAGAACTTCCAAAATTGGATGGGATCAGGATTTCATTTATCGAAGATAAGAATGTTGCGTATTTGGAATTTCTTAAGAAGAAGATAGATTTTTTTTCAGGATTGCAGTCCTCCTATTCTTCACAGATGCTGACTAAAGAGGGAGCAATGAGAGAGGATAGAAAAAATGAATTTCAGTTGATTTCTCAAAATTATTTGAACACAGAGTATATTGGAATTAATGTGGCTTCCTTACATGAAAATCATTGTTTGCGTAAATTGAAAGTAAGGCAGGCTTTGAATTATGCTATTGATAGAAAAAAATTACTAACAACTTTGAGAAATTCGGTAGGGACTGAGGCCATTTGTGGATTTGCAGCAAGGGGGCTCCCCGTATGTGATACCGCTATAGTAAAAGGCTATTCATATCAGCCCATATTAGCAAAGCGATTGTTGAATGAGGCCGGATATTTTTCAGGAAAATTGGATCAAAAAATTGTAGTTCATACAAATAAAGAATATGCAGATGTTATCCAATTTGTTACCAGGCAATGGCAAGAACTGGGTGTTGATGTAAAGATTGAGTTACAAGAAACTTCCAGCTTGAGAGAACAAATGAAGCAAGGCAAACTTCCATTGTTTAGAGCGTCGTGGGTTGCCGATTATCCAAGTGAGGAGAATTTTTTTACGGTATTTTATAGCAAAAATCCTGCTCCTCCAAATTATACTAGATTTAGTCATCCGGAATATGACAGGCTTTATGAAGAGTTAATTAGAGAGACAGACCAAAAGTTAGGCTTGCAAATAGCTCAAAAAATGGAAAATATAATTATTTCTGAATCCCCGGTGATCTTTTTATTTTACGATCAATCTGCTTGGTTTTCATCTAAGCGTATTTTAAATATTGCATCTAATCCAATCAATTTATTGAAATTGGAGAAAGTTGACATCAAATAGAGATCTGTTGAAAAAAATAAGCCTAAGACTTTTAAGACTTAGGCTACATCTTTTCATAGGCTTGGAAAAATACCAAGATTATGCGATTAGATTTTTACAAATGAGCTACTAAAGAGTTTGATCCTCTACTGTAGCTTCAGGAGCATTGGCTTTAATAGATTGGATGCCATTCTCTCTGCTTGCTTCTGATTCGTACATTTCACTGGATCCAATAACTTGGCCATTAATGGCTTTGAGATTAAAATAGAATTTTCCATTGGCAGAAATTTTTCTATCAAATCTCGAATCAGTAGTACAGTTTTTTTTCACTGACTCGATTCCATTTTTACAACTGGCTTTTGTAGTATATCCTTCGCTTTGTAAGATGGCTTGACCATTGGTCGCTTTTAAGCTGAACTGGAATTGTCCATTGGTTCGCTTAGAGATAACAAATTTACCCATAATTAATAGATTTGTAATTGAAGTAAAATTAATAAATAATACTGATATTGATTAAAATAAGTTTTATTTAAAAGAACCACCATTGCAGTTCAACGATTCGCTGCGCTAACCAATTTGCAGCTCAAGCTCAACCTCCAACCCTCCCGTATATCAATTGATATTGTCGTCAAGCACTATTTCAAAAACTATATTGATCATTTCTTTGATAAGCAGAGCTTTACTAAAATATGAACTCCACTTATTGACAACTCAATTTTCTCAATGTTTAGACTTTAAAGATACAAAAAGTGACACCAAAATATTGTTAAATGAAGACAAGGGTATCAATTTACTGGTTTACCCTTAGCCATGCTGCGTCTATTGGTTTGACTCCATTTTATTCTTCCCAAGCTATAATTTGGATTAAAAGGGGGTAATTAGTCCTCATTTAAGGCAGGGACAGATACATTAAATAATTATTATATATATTATTTTATTAATATTTATATGGTGAAATTAAAATAGTTTATATATTTACCTATATATTATATATATATGATCTAAAATGTGGCATTTACATACTGAAAATATTCACAATATGTTTATACTTTATTCACGATTGGCTTATATATTGATAATCAATGAAATTAATATTAGATTTTTTTATACTTTTTGTGGGTAAAAGTGGTAAAAAGTGGAAATCTCGTTTTATCTTTGAGCCATCAACCAATAGGAGAATCAACTGATGTATCAACTAACAGGAGAGTATGAGGTCAGGCTGGACGACAAAGGTCGCTTCCGGATTCCTGGACAACTCATGAAGCAGCTTTCTCTGAACACGTCAGGAAAATTGGTTCTTAACAGAGGTTTTGAAAATTGTTTGCTCCTTTATCCCAACGACGTTTGGGAGGAAAAGACGAGGGAAGTCAATCAACTAAATACATACATTGCCAAGAATCGGGAGTTTGTAAGATACTTCTATCGTGGTGCTACGGTGTTAATCCCGGATGCCAATGATAGATTATTATTACCCAAGTCTTTGATCAGTCATGCAGGCATAAATCAAGACATGATTTTGTTGGCATATCATAATCAAATAGAGGTATGGTCTAAAGAGGCCTATCTAAAGATGGTGGATTCTGAGCCGGTAGATTTTTCAAAACTGGCAGAAGAAATCTTTAAAATTTAAGACTTCGTTTCAATGAATTATCATGAAGCGGTGTTGCTCAACGAAGCTGTAGATGCATTAGTCACGACAAAGGATGGAATCTATATTGACCTGACTTTTGGAGGAGGTGGGCACAGTCGAGAAATTTTAAAAAGAATATCATCTAAGGCAAGATTGTTTTCCTTTGATCAGGACGATGCAGTAAGGCAGCATCTTCCTGAGGATCAAAGGTTCGTTTTAATAGCTTCTAATTTTAGGTATTTAATGAAATATCTTCAATATTATGGAGTAACAAAAGTAGATGGAATTTTGGCCGATTTGGGGGTAAGCAGTCATCACTTTGATAATGATCAAAGGGGGTTTTCATACAGATCCAATTCTCCTCTGGATATGCGAATGAATAGATCTCAAGCTGTGACTGCCGCAGATATTTTGATGAATTCTGATGCGAAGCGATTGGAATTTATTTTTAAAGAATATGGAGAGTTAACGAATGCCAGAAAGCTGGCAGATCGAATAGTAAAAGAAAGAGATGTTAAGAACTGGAAAACTTGTGAGGAATTTTCGCAATGGGTAGAGCCCATGGGTTATGGAAAACTTACACAGTATTGGGCTAAAGTTTTTCAAGCACTGAGGATAGAAGTAAATGAGGAGATGGAAAGTTTGCAAGAAGCATTAGAACAGGCTTCAAACTGTTTGAAAAGAGAGGGCAGACTTGTAGTTATTTCTTATCATTCTCTGGAGGATAGAATGGTAAAAAATGCTTTGAAAGCGGCCGATACATCACAAGAAGATGAGTTTTACGGAAGGAAAAGGTTGAAATTTAAACCAATGGTAAAAGAGACGATACTGCCATCTGAAGATGAGTTAGAAAAAAATAGCAGGAGTAGATCAGCTAAGATGAGAGTTGGAATTAAATTATAAAAAATATGGAATATAACGTCCCTCCAAAAATAAATAAGAAAAGATACAGTACAGTAAGCAGCATGCTATTGTATAAAAATCTGCCTTTTCTTTTTGTTTTATGTCTGTTGGGTTTGTTTTATATAGCAAATGTTCATTATGCTGAGAAAAATATGAAGAAGAGTCAGCAGTTGATGAATGAGGTGAAAGAGATAAAGTGGGATTATTGGACAATGAAGTCAGGCATTTTGTACCAGAGTACAGAGGGCCAAATATCAAAAAAAGTATCTGAACAAAATATAGAAATACGAAAAGAAGCTCCTCTGAAATTGATTCAGAAGCAGAATTGAAAATGGAACGTAAAAAAGAATTCTTAATCCGTGTTTATGTTGTGATCGGAGTATTCTGTCTGATCGCCGCGGCATTAGTTGGAAAAGCGTTTTATATAAGTCAAATTGAAGGAGATTATTGGAGAGCTAAAGCTGAAGAGCAACTTTTTGTTTTAATGCCTTTCGAGGCAGAAAGAGGAAAAATTTTGGCAGATGATGGAAGTCCATTGGCGATTTCCCTACCGTTCTTTGAATTGCGAATGGATACCAAGGCAAAAGGGATGAAAACCAAAACCAAAGATTATTTTAAAGATGAAATTGATTCACTTTCTTTGGTTTTGTCTCAAACTTTAATGCCTGATAAATCAGCTAAAGAGATAAAAAATTGGTTGATCAAAGAGAGACAAGATAAAAATCAATATGTTCTAATTGCAAAAAATATTGATTATAATCAGTTAGAACTTATAAAGAAATTTCCTTTGTTTAAACACGGGCAAAATCGCGGAGGATTGCGAATTATAAAACACAATCGCCGCGAAAAGCCTTTTAAACTTCTTGCCAATAGAACGATTGGATTGCACAGAGACAGCCTGTCTATAGGACTCGAGCATCAATACAATCAATATTTGAAAGGAGAAGAAGGACAGCGCTTGATGAAAAAAATTGGTAATCACCAATATCTTCCGGTGGATGATGTGACAGAGATAGAAGCAAAGAAAGGGAAGGATATTATTACCAATCTCAATATAGGAATTCAAGAGATAGCTCAAGAAGCTTTGGCAGAAGCCATGGAAAAACATCAGGCTGAAAAAGCTTGTGCTGTTGTCATGGAAGTAAAGACAGGTGCAATAAAAGCCATTGCCAATTTGGGGAGAAATGAAAATGGAGAATTGGTAGAAAATTATAATTATGCAGTTGCACATTCTTCTGAGCCGGGCTCGACGATGAAACTTGCCTCGACTTTGGCAATGTTAGATAAGGGGAGTGTCAACCTTAAAACTCCTGTAAGTTTGGGTGATGGTTCATGTTATTTCTATGACAAAGAAATGAAAGATGCCCATGCTCCAAGGATATCGGCAGCAGATCTTTATTTTTCTTTTATTACTTCATCCAATGTTGGTATTTCCAAATTAGCATATGCCAGTTTTGGAAATGATCAAAAATCCTTTGCTGAGTATTATACAAAATTTGGATTAAATAAAAAAACAGGAATTGATCTGGGCGGAGAACCGGCCCCGGTAATTAAGGATCCTGCTAGAGATAAAACAAAATGGTATGGTACAACTTTGCCATGGATGAGCGTTGGTTATGAAACACAATTGACTCCTTTACAAATTTTAACTTTTTATAATGGAGTTGCAAATGGAGGCAAGGTTATGAAACCTTATCTAGTCAAAGCAATTGTAGAAGATGAAGAGCTTGTACAAACTATAGATCCGGTTGTTTTAAAAGATTCTATATGTTCAGAATCAGCGCTACTCCAAGTAATGGAATGTCTCAAAGGAGTCGTTTTGGAGGGCACTGCAAAATTTATGAAAAATGATCGATATAGTATTGCCGGAAAGACAGGGACTGCTGTAACGAATTATTTCGAAAGCGATGGGGTGAATAAAGAATACCAAGCTTCGTTTTGTGGATTCTTTCCTGCAGAGGACCCATTGTATTCGTGCATTGTGGTGGTGTACAATCCATCTCAAGGAGGATATTATGGAGGAGAAGCAGCGGCACCGGTTTTCAAACGGATAGCTGATCATTGCATGCGCATGAATTTGGAGCCTGAGTTTGCTCTTAACCAAAAACCTAAACCAACATTAACTTCAGAATTGTTGCCTGTTGGAAATTATGGCTATACAAATGATTTTAAAACATTATTCAATCATATTGGTGTTCCATTCAAACATTCAACAGCAGGAGAATGGATAAGAACTATTGCAGATCAAAATGGAGTTTATACGTTTGCAGTGAGTCAAAATAATAAAATTGTGCCTGATCTAAGAGGTATGGGATTGCGAGATGCCTTATTTCTTATTGATCAATCCGGATTGAAAGCAAAGATTCATGGAAGTGGGAAAATCGTTTCTCAGAGTTTGAATCCCGGCGATCCGGTTGGACAAGCAATGATTGAATTGGTTTTAGAATAAAAAAAGTTCTTTGAAAAATCTAAAGGAATTACTAACCGGAGTAGAGCGGGTCAAAATTTTTGGCCAATTGGATCAAATGGTGAGTGGTTTTTGTCAAGATAGTCGATCCATTACTGGTGGTCAAATTTATGTCGCCATCAAAGGATTTACTGTTGATGGACATCAATTTATTCCCGACGTGTTAAAGAAAGGGATTAAAGTTGTATTGTGTGAGGATAATCCTGATCAAAGTTTGGATTCATCATGTTTTATTGTCTGTGAGAATCTTCACGAAACTTTGATTCAATTGCTCAATCGATTTTATGAAAATCCTGCAGATCAACTTTGCATTGTAGGGGTTACCGGGACTAATGGGAAGACGACTGTAGCCAGTTTGTTATATCAGTTGTATATGGAATTGGGTTATCGAGCTGCGTTGATTTCTACTGTAGAAATTAGAATCTTGAATAGCAAATGGGAATCCACCCATACCACACCGGATTGTATAAAACTATACGAATTATTAGATAACATCCGAGAGAATTCATGTGAATACGTTTTTATGGAAGTTAGTTCGCATGCTGTTGATCAAGGGCGAATTGATGGGATAAATTATAAGGTTGGGATTTTTACTAATCTAACTCAGGATCACATGGATTACCATAAGACAATGGATCATTATCTTAAGTCAAAGAAGAAATTTTTTGATAGACTGACAAAGGAATCTATTGCAATATATAATGGTGATGATAAAAACGGCCAGGTCATGATTCAAAATACCAGGGCAAAAAGAGTGAGCTATGGATTAAAAGGAATGTATGATTATAAAATAAAAATTTTAGAAAATAATCTGTCAGGATTGTACCTAAAATATGAACATACAGAATTATACAGTAAATTAATTGGAGAATTCAATGCCTATAATTTATTAGCCGTAATTGCAACAGCTATAGAATTGGGTGAACATAGAGATACGGTTTTGGAGGGTTTGTCAACATTGTCCTCTGTTAAAGGAAGATTCGAGTGGATGAGCTCGATCTCAACAAAGAAAATTGGAATAGTAGATTATGCTCATACGCCGGATGCTGTAGAAAAAATAGTACAAAATATTAAGGCAATAAAACAGAAAGAACAACGAGTTATAACTGTTTTGGGATGTGGAGGAAATAGAGATGAGAAAAAAAGGCCAATTATGGCAAAAACTGCGGTTGAGTTATCCGATTTTGTAATATTTACTTCGGATAATCCTAGGAATGAAGATCCGCAACTGATTATTCAACAAATGGAAGCGGGTGTTCCTTTAGAACTTCAATCGAAATATCTTAGTGTTGTGGACAGAAAACAGGCTATTAAAACAGCTTGTCAACTCGCCAAAAATCAAGATATCATATTAGTCGCAGGCAAAGGCCATGAGACTTATCAAGAAATAAAAAATGTGAAACATGATTTTGATGACTATAAAATTCTAAAAGAATTTATTGCGTAGGATATTGAAACTTCATGTTGAGTTTGATAAAAATTAAATTAAAGATATAAAAGAAAATAGAGTAGGTTCTATTATCATTCTCAGGTTGGTTTTAACAGTTACAGCAGAGGAAGCTGGCCAACGGGATTAGGTCCCTGCTGTACTGTTAATTTTACTCAATTCAATTACAAAATGTTATACTACTTATTTCAATTTACGGAGAGATTTATTCACCTTCCTGGAGGAAGGCTGTTTCAGTATATCTCATTCCGTGCATTGTTAGCAGTGATTATTTCATTAGTGATTTCAATGTTGTTTGGAGGCAAGATTATTAAGCAGTTGCGTAAGTTGCAGATTGGTGAGACTGTACGCGACTTAGGCCTCACGGGACAGAAGGAAAAAGAAGGAACTCCGACTATGGGAGGAGTCATCATAATCCTTGCAATTTTAGTACCAACCCTCTTATTAACCAAGTTGGATAATGTCTATATCCAGGTTATGATTTTTACCACTGTATGGATGGGGTTAATTGGGTTTGCCGATGATTATATCAAAGTATTTCTAAAAGACAAAGAAGGCTTGAAAGCCATTTTCAAAGTGTCTGGCCAAATTGTTTTGGGACTAGTCGTAGGCTTGGTAATGCTTTATCATGATGATGTCTTAGTTCGTATGCCAAAGGCAGATGCATTGAAGCATAATTATCCTATAGAACAAACTATTGTAAATATAGATCCTGCAAAGTCGCAGGAATTTGTCTATGTAAAAACAGCACTAACCAACGTGCCTTTTCTCAAAGGGAATCGTTTTGATTACACATGGTTGATTCAATTTGTAGGCGACAATTCCGGCTCGCTAATTTGGATTATTTTTATTCCTTTAGTTATTTTTATAGTGACCGCCGTAAGTAATGGAGCGAATTTGACAGACGGTTTAGACGGCTTAGCCACCGGTGTTTCTGCTATCATTGCTGCGACCTTAGCAATTATGGCCTATGTGTCCGGGAACACGGTCATTGCTGATTATTTGAATATTTTTTATGTTCCCTATTCGGGTGAGTTGGTGATCTTCTCGGCCTGTTTCCTTGGTGCTTGCATTGGGTTTTTATGGTACAATGCTTTTCCTGCAAAAGTGTTTATGGGCGATACCGGTTCTCTCACTTTAGGCGGAATAATTGCAGCATTAGCCATCCTTCTACGCAAAGAATTATTGATACCGGTTTTGTGCGGAGTATTTTTTTTAGAGACTTTATCAGTTGTTCTTCAAGTTTCTTATTTTAAATATACAAAAAAGAAATATGGAGAAGGAAGAAGAATATTCTTAATGTCTCCTCTGCATCATCATTTTCAGAAAGTTGGCATTCATGAAGCACATATTGCAGTAAGATTTTGGATTGTAACCATTTTCTTAGCTGTGTTTACTATTATCACTCTTAAAATCAGATAACTATGATTGTGATTTTAGGAGCCGGAGAAAGTGGTATTGGAGCAGCATTGCTTGCAAAGAAAAAAGGACTCATAGCATTTGTCAGTGATCAAGGAACAATTAAGCCTTCGTTTCAAAAAGAATTGGTGGATAATGAAATTGATTTTGAGTCAGAAGGGCATCATATAATATTTGATTTTGTACCTGAGTATGTAGTTAAAAGTCCGGGAATACCGGATCATTCTGATATTGTTAAATTTTACCAACACAAAGGAATTAAAATTATTTCCGAAGTCGAGTTTGCTTATCAGTTTGTCAATGGAATAATTATAGCCATCACTGGCAGTAACGGGAAAACTACAACAACAAACTTGATTTACCATTTATTGAATCAAGCTGGTAGGAATGTAATTAAATGTGGCAATGTGGGTTACTCCTTTGCAAGAGCAGTGTCTCAGCAAGATTGGGAGATTTATGTTCTTGAATTAAGTAGTTTTCAGTTGGACGGCATAGATCAATTTAGGCCTAATATTGCTGTATTGTTGAACATTACTCCCGACCATTTGGATCGTTACAACAATAGTTTGGATGAGTATGCTGCTTCTAAATTCAGAATATTCGAAAATCAAAAATCAGAGGATTACGCGATTTATTATTCTAAAGATTCAGTCATTCAATCAAAATTGAAAACTTTTCATATCAATGCATCATCTATTGAAGTTGATCCCTTGTTGAGTACTATCGGTACTTTGTCAGATCATCAAGAAACTCTTGCTAATTTGAGTACAACAGTACTAAGAGGCAAACACAATGCCATCAATGCAACATGTTCCATAAGGGCTGTTCAGTTGTTAGATCTTGATCCGGATAGGATTCAAACGGGATTAAATTCTTTTGTAAACGATCCTCACAGGTTGGAACTTATTGCAGAAGTAAATCAAATCAAATTTATCAACGACAGCAAGGCAACCAATGTTGACTCAGTGTTCTATGCATTGGATTCTATAGAAAGAGATATTGTATGGATTGTTGGTGGACTGGATAAGGGGAATGATTATTCTGTAATTTTGGCATTAGTGAAGGAAAGAGTAAAATCGATAATTGCCTTGGGTAAAGACAATACTAAATTGATTTCCTATTTTTCGAAAACAGGAATACCCATTGCAGATACACATTCTATGGAAGACGCTGTTCAAAAAAGTTTTGAATTGGCAGCTTTTCAAGATACCGTTTTGCTTTCTCCCGCATGTGCAAGTTTTGACTTATTTCAAAATTATGAACACAGGGGCAATTGTTTTAGAGAAGAAGTTTTGAAGCGCCTAAATAAATAAAAAATTTGCAAGAATGAATATTGTATTGCAACATGTAAAAGATAGTTTTAAAGGAGATAGAATGCTATGGTCCATAATTCTTCTCCTGTCGCTCATTTCTTTGATGGCTGTTTTTAGTGCATCAATAAGTATAACAAAATACAATTCGGACACAACTTTGTATTTTATGATGAAGCATGTCCCTTTTATATTATTGGGATTAGCATTTACATGGTTGTGTAGTAAAATTCATTATAATGAATACAATCGATTTGCGCCTCACTTGTTGATTGCTTCCATTGTATTGTTGATTATTACTTTGTTTTTTGGAGTAGAGGTCCATGATGCCAAACGATGGCTGTATGTTCCATTCACGGATATTACTTTTCAGGTTTCGGATTTGGCAAAGATAGCTTTAGTCTGCTATCTGGCTCGTTCTATCTCTGCAAAGCAAGATTATATAAAAGATTTTAAGTCGGCATTTATTCCATTATTAATGCCTATTATTATTGTATGCGGATTGATTGCTCCATCCAATTTTAGCACAGCTGCATTGTTATTCGCCACGGGATTTCTCATATTGTTCATGGGTCGTGTTTCTATGTCTTCGTTGATTGGGCTTGTGTTTCTAGGGGTCGCGTTATTCGGTGTCCTGTATTTGATCAATGTAATGTTTCCGGGCTCTACTCGTATGAGCATTTGGATTAACAGGATCACAGAATTTTTATATACCGATGAAGGAGGATATCAGGTTCAACAAGCTAAAATTGCGATCGCGAGAGGTGGAATTTTTGGAGTTGGTCCGGGTTACAGTATGTTGAGAAATTTTATTCCTTATTCATATGCCGATTTCATTTATGCAATAATTTGTGAAGAAGGAGGATTGGTATTTGGAATATTAGTTATAGGATTGTATTTGGCATTATTGATCAAATGTGTTTCGATTGTTACTGAGATGCCCAAAACGTTCGGGGCGATTCTTGCAATTGGAATAGGAGTCAATATTGTGATGCAAGCTTTTGCCAATATTGCTGTTTCCACAGAGCTGGTACCCGTTACAGGACAGACCTTGCCATTGGTCAGTATGGGAGGATCATCATTGTTATTTACCTGTATTTCATTTGGTATGTTACTCAGTGTAAGCAAACATCTTAGAGAGATAAAATTGGAATCGGATTCAGGAACACTACAAGTAGATTTAGATCAAGAAGATGAAGGTGATAATTAGCGGAGGCGGTACAGGCGGGCATGTTTTTCCGGCCATTGCGATAGCAGATGCTCTGAAGAAAATCAGACCTTCTGTAGAATTGTTGTTTGTGGGTGCTGAGAATAAACTCGAGATGCAGAAAGTTCCCCAAGCAGGCTATTCCATTATCGGATTGGATATACAGGGTGTCCAAAGAAAAATTAGTTTATCTTTTTTTATAACAATATATAAATTCATTGCTAGTATAATAAAATGTTTGTCCATATTAAGATCATTCAAAGCTGATGTTGTGGTTGGTGTCGGTGGATATGCAAGCAGTGCAATGATGAAAGCTGCAGCGTTAAAAAAAATTCCGATCTTAATTCAAGAACAAAATTCGTTTCCGGGGATCACAAATAAAATGTCCTCTAAGGATGCAAAAAAAATTTGTGTTGCATTCAATGGTATGGAAAAGTTTTTTCCTAAGGAGAAGCTTGTCTTTACTGGAAATCCAGTTCGTCATGGATTGACCCTGACCTGTTCCAAAACTGATGCAATACAGTATTTTCAATTGGAAGAGGATCATAAAACGATTGCAATATTGGGAGGAAGCCTTGGCGCAAGAAGCTTGAATGAATGGATGAAAAAGAATACCGAAAATATTCGGTCTTTAGGTCAAGTTCAGTGGATATGGCAGGTTGGTAAAATGTATGAGCAGGAGTTTTCTCAATGTGAAACAGCCAAGCTGGAAAATGTAAAAATATTGTCCTTCATTGATCGTATGGATTTTGTTTATCAAATAGCAGATGTTTGTGTGTGCAGAGCCGGTGCCTTGACTATCGCAGAATTGATTCAAACATCCAGTCCATCAATATTAGTTCCCTCGCCCAATGTAGCAGAAGATCATCAAAGAAAAAATGCAGAATCGATTGTTATTCATCAAGCCGCAGAAATGGTCTTGGATAGAGATTTGAACAGTCAATTATGGAATAGAATCACATCGTTGATTTTTGATCATTCAATGCTTAAACAAATGCAAAGTAATTTAGCATTGCTCAAAAAGGATGACGCAGCTCTGCATATTGCCCATGAAATTATTTCACTAATTCCGGAAAGAGAATGATCATGGAGAATTGGAGAAAAATATATTTTTTAGGAATCGGCGGAATTGGAATGAGCGCATTGGCAAGATATTTTAATAAGCGTAATGTGCATTGTATAGGATATGATAAGACCAAAACTCCACTTACAGAAAAATTAGAAGCAGAAGGAATTCAGATCCATTATGAAGATAGACCAGATTTAATTCCAATAGATTGCGATCTTGTAATCTATACTCCTGCAATACCCAAAAATCTTAAGGAATTTCTTTTTGTTGTCGAAAAAAAATTCGATCTTAAAAAACGCTCGGAGGTTTTAGGAATTATTACTAATCATAGAAAAAGCATAGCGGTAGCAGGAACTCACGGAAAAACAAGTACATCTATTTTAATATCTCATATATTAGTTCAAACTAAGCTAGGAGTAAGCGCATTTCTTGGAGGTATTGCAGCAAATTATAAATCCAACTATATTGACCAAGGAGAAAATATTGTTGTTTTGGAGGCTGATGAGTATGACAGATCTTTTTTGCAATTAAAACCGGATTTGACCATAATCAATTCTTTGGATGCCGATCATTTGGATATTTACGGCTCGCGTGAAGAAATGGTGGAAACCTATTTGCGATTTGCCCGGCAGATCAAACCCGGAGGAACATTACTTTTGTATGAAGGGATAGCGGAGGAAGAAAAACAAAAATTTATTCAAATTGGAGTAAAACTCATTGAATTTGGGTTGAAGGGAAAGCTTAGAGCAGAAATTAAATCATGGGATCAAAAAGAGATCAATTTTGATTATTGCGATAACGAAAATTTTGTCATTCCCAAATTGAGCTTGCCTTTGGCGGGAAAACATAACGTAATCAATGCTGTAGCGGCCATCAAAGCCTGTTTGATTGCCGGGGTAAAGCCACAAAATATCGGCCAAGCAATCGCAAGTTTCAAAGGAGTTTCGAGGAGATTTGAGCTTGTTTATTCGGGAAAAAATATTACATTGATTGATGACTATGCTCATCATCCAACTGAATTGGCTGCAGCAATTTCTGCTGCAAAAATGCATTACCCTGATAAGAAAATAACCGGTATTTTTCAACCCCATCTTTACTCTAGAACAAGAGATTTTATGGAGGAATTTGCTCAGGTTCTGGGGGCATTGGATCAACTCATATTAGTAGAAATTTATCCGGCTCGTGAAGAGCCTATTAACGGAATTTCTTCAAATTCTTTATTCGAAAATATAATATTAGAAAAAAAATATATATGTTTGCAGAAGGAATTGACTGATTTACTAAAAACGCTGGACCTTGAAGTGGTGATGACCCTTGGCGCTGGAGATTTAGATCTCAGATTGGACGAAATAAAAGCATGTTTAATTAATAAGTATGAATCCTAGAGTTAAAGGATTACTGTGGATCTCGTTGCATATTGGAGTACTGGCATTATTGGCAGGACTGTGGATGCTTTCTATAAAAAATCAGCGAGCCCAATTTTCTAATCACTTGGAGGTTCAGATTATCAAATCCAATCCGGAAAATTCTTTGATAACAAAGAATGAGATCATGACCCATTTAAAGTATTTTTTTAAGAAAGATTGGAGGAAGATTAGACAATATAATTTACATACCAAAGAACTTGAAGATTATTTTGAAAAACTGAGTACAGTGCACCACGCAGAGATTTATATGGATGCAAGAGATAACTTCCACATTGACATTTACCAAAGAGATCCGGTAATGCGTGTGATTGATATAGCCAATAATCAATTTTATATTGGTTCTGATGGTGAGAAAATTCCTTGCAGTACTATTTATTCAGCGCGTGTACCGGTCATTACAGGACTCATACCGGAGCTGGTTGGAAGTTCTATTTGGTCTAAATCAAATATGGCTTATCAAACAATGTTCAAATTGTCAACAGAAGTCTCTAAGGATGCTTTTGCCAAAGCCCTTATTGAGCAGATAGAAGTAAATCAATCAGGTCAAATTCAGCTAATACCAAAAGTAGGAAAGGAGAAAATAAATTTTGGAGCGGTGGTTCAGGTGAAAGAAAAGTTGGAAAAATTAAAATTTTTCTACGAGCAAGGTTTGCCTTATGCGGGATGGAATGTATATGAGACAATCGACCTAAATAACGACGGTCAGGTTGTTTGTAAAAAATATCAACAAGCAATTTAATAGCATCAAAAATTATGGATATGGAAAATCAAACAGTTCAACAACAAGATTTAGTAGTCGCTCTTGATATAGGGACAACCAAAGTTTGTGCTGTAGTTGGTAGAAAAAATATCTTAGGAAAAATTGAAGTCATAGGCTACGGCAAAGTAGTATCAGATGGTGTCATACGTGGTGTTGTCTCTAACATAGATAAGACAGCCAAAGCAATATCAGATGCGATTGATCAGGCAGAAAAAACATCGCATCATGAGATTCAGTCTGTTTATGTTGGTATTGCAGGGCAACATATTAAAAGCATTATGCATCAGGGCGTCTTGTATAGAAATGATCCTAACAATGAAATTTCACAAACGGATGTAGACAAGCTGATTAACGATATGTACAAAATTGCTCTCCCTCCGGGCGATCAAATTTTGCATGTGATTCCACAAGAATATTCTGTAGATGATGAGTCAGGAATAAATGATCCTATAGGAATGTCGGGCGCAAGATTGCAATCCAATTTTCATATCATCACAGGAAATACCAATGCTGCTGCCAACATTACCAAATGTTTGGAGAAAGCCGGGTTGCAGCAACAAGGCATGATGCTTGAGCCATTGGCTTCTGCATTATCCGTTTTGTCAAAAGATGAAATGGAAGCCGGAGTCGTGTTGGTAGATATCGGCGGGGGTACTACGGATGTGACTATCTATCACGAAGGGATCATCAGATATACTTCAGTGATTCCATTAGGAGGGAATATCATTACAAAAGATATCAAAACCGGATGTTCGGTTACACTTGAACAAGCAGAAAAACTTAAAGTGCGATTTGGATCCGCACTGTCAGAAGAAATTATAGACAATAGAATTATTACAATTCCCGGAATAATGGGAAGAGAACCCAAAGAAATATCAGAAAAAAATTTGGCAAGAATAATTCAAGCTCGAGTACAAGAAATTTTTGATTACGTGATGTGGGATATTCACAGAAGCGGATTCGAGAACAAATTGTTTGGGGGAATCGTACTTACCGGGGGTGGATCATTATTAAAAAATATTGATTTGCTGGCCGAATACCAAACAGGACTGGCTGCCCGAATAGGCAACCCGACCGAACACCTAAGCTCCTATTATGAAAAGGAACTGTCCTCACCAATATTTGCAACCTGTCTTGGTTTATTGATCGAAGGAATGAAAACGGTTCAAGCAGCCAATCCAACAGATAAGAGGTGGACAGCCAAAAATACTTTAGAGATCAAAGATGAAGACCATATTACCAATCGAGAAGAGTTGGAGGAGGAGTTGGAATTGGTTGATCGACAGAGTTCAGATTCATGGATGGAATCTATTATTAATAAAAGCTATAAGAGTCTCAAAGACTTTTTTAAGGCCAATCCGGATTCTGAATTTTAAGGGAAAAAATATTTTTTTTAATTATATATAAAAAAAATTCATAATTTATTTTTTTTTATAATATATAATACATACCTTTACACCGTAAAACAAATAAAGAAAAGTTTACATGAGTCAATCCTCGATAATTAAAGTGCTTGGGGTAGGCGGCGGAGGAACCAATGCCGTAAGCCACATGTATAATATGGGGATCCGTGGAGTGGATTTTGCTGTTTGTAATACAGACCACCAAAGCCTTGATATTGCCGCTGTTCCTCATAAAATTCAGTTGGGAAATTTGCTCACTGCAGGACGCGGTGCAGGCAATAATCCTGAAGTTGGAAAGCAATCTTGCTTAGAGTCTATTGAAGACATTAGAAGGTTTCTGGAAACCGATACCAAGATGCTGTTTATTACAGCAGGAATGGGTGGTGGAACCGGAACAGGTGCAGCTCCTATTATAGCAAAATTGGCTAAAGAACTTGATATCCTTACTGTTGGGATAGTAACATTACCTTTTCAATTTGAAGGTCCAAGAAGATCTCGATTGGCATCTGAGGGAATTGAAGCATTGAAGGAAAATGTGGATGCATTGATTGTCATCTCAAATAATAAATTGCGAGAAATGTATGGCAATTTGGCAATGTCTTCTGCCTTCAATTATGCCGATAATATATTGACCACAGCTGCCAAAGGTATTGCAGAAATCATCACAGTTCCGGGATATATCAATGTTGATTTTGAAGATGTTAATTTTGTAATGAAAGATAGTGGCGTTGCCATTATGGGCAGTGCGCAAGCTTCCGGCGAAGATAGAGCAAAAAAAGTCATTGAACTCGCTTTGAATTCTCCTTTATTGGAGGATAATGATATTAGAGGTGCTAAACATATTTTGTTGAACATTACAACAGGCAGAAATCCGGAGATCACAATGGATGAAGTTGGAGAAATCACAGAATATATACAGCAAGAAGCTGGAGAAGCAACAGATATAATTTGGGGTTCTTGTGTAGATGAAAGTTTGGGAGAGGCTATCTCTGTAACTTTGATTGCCACAGGATTCGGCCAGGGTTATAAGAACAGATTTGACAAAAAAGAGAATAGACAGGTGATCGATTTAGATCACGAAGAAAATTCTTCTTTGACTTACAATACCCAAGCAAAAAATGAAATTGAGCTTGGAATTAATGCAGATCAAAATTCCAATAAGATACAAAGATCTAATACTATAAACAGCGCACCGCGTGAAGAAAGAAAATCATTGGATCCAAGTTTATTTGAATCTAAAAATTTTCAAGGTAGAAAACCGCTTACAGATGGAAAAAATTTAATTGAATCAGAAAACACGCCTGCATTCGAACGCAGACAGGTTCGCTTGGATCAATTGAATCCTTCATCAGAAAACTCGATCTCTCGTTACAGAGTCTTTATTGACGATGATCAAAAACCGGAGATTCGAGAGGAGAATTCATTTCTCCACAATAATGTTGACTAAAGATGCTTCGTCTTTTCATACCTTTTCATGAGATTGGTTTATTCAGTCCCGATTGCTTGATCGGGACTTTTTTTTTATAAAAACAATTCTTCAAACAAACCTGTTTTAATATTTTTCTTTACGTTGTTCCAATAAAACCATCTCCCGTTCATGGTAATGTAAACTCCCGGAGGCAGAGCTTGGACAAATGCAAGAGCAGCGCCAAGATTGAAAAATCCATCAGAAGAACTTCCAAAGGCATAAGGTATCATTGCCCCTGTAAGCACAATGGTTTTGTCTGAAATATTGGCTTCAGCAAGCTTTTGAGCTGTGAGCACCATTGTGTCCGTTCCATGAGTTATCAAAATTTTGTGAGATGCGCAACGTTGGCAGTTGTGGATAATGATTTCTCTATCTTCATCAGTCATCTCAAGGCTATCTACCATCATCAGTGTTTTGATGTCAATATCCAAAGTGCATCTGCCTCGCTCCAGCATTTCTGGAATATGCGTATCCTTAAAAAACAATTGCCCCGTGGCAAGATTGTATTCCTTATCAAATGTTCCACCGGTTATGTACAGTTGAATGAATTGAGCCATAAAGCAATTTTTTGGCAAAGATATTATATTCAATTCTAATGGAAATGGAAGCCCATTTTTACTCAACAAACAAATATTTTTATAATGTATAATGGATTGATAATAAATAATTTAAAGATTAGTGCAATCTTCAATTTTGATCATTGTTTAATTCTTTATGTAATATGTAATATGCATAAAATCAATGAGATATTTGTTATTAATTAGTTTGGCATGTTTTTTGGAGATTATTATTTAAATTCTTTAAGTCATGAAGTTAAAGACTGCTTTTGTAGTGATATGCCTAATTGTGTTTAATCAAGTGGTCTTGTCTGCACAATGTGCTAGCGGCACTGCAACGATTTCCTCTGTTACGGCAACCAATGGAACCGGATCTAATACTGACCCTGCGACGGGGAATATTACGGTGGAAACTTGTTTTAAACTTACAGGATTTTTTGAATCCAGCACAAACTGGGTGCATGGCATTTTTGTTCCATGGAATGAAATTCCTGCAGGATTTACTGTTGTGAAAGGGGCTACCGGAGAACAGGTAACTCAGCAAGGATTTAGATATTGGACCTTTTTTGATAGTACATCTGCAAGAAATTTAGGCTTACCTGGCCCGGGGTATTATGTAGATAACTTAGATGGAAATCCAAAGAACAACTATGGAGACAATGGAACAGGAACTCCCAAAGCTACGTTTGCCAATTTAGTTCCATTTTGTTTTAAATACATTTATACTTGCGGATTGTCCAATAGACTCAGACCTCGTATTGCAGTAAGTGGAGATGGAACAACAGGACCCTGGAACAACCCAGATTGTCAGGGAGACTATTTTTATTCTATAGGAGGACCAAACAATGATGGTTCTGTTGTAGTCTGCGCAATTCAGCTGGCTTTAGATTTATTGGATTTTTCGGCAACGAAAACTTCAAATGGTAATCGGATATTCTGGAAAGGAATTGGAGATCAAAATTTCTCGCATTATGAATTGGAGAAACTTAATTCAGATGCAAGAGTTTTTCAACCTATTGGCAGTAATTTTACTGTTCAATCAGAGAATACTGAGCATACTTTTGAGTATCTGGACAATTCTTCGGCAAATTTATACAGCGACTATTATCGTTTGAAAATGGTGGACTTAGACAGGTCTTTTACTTATTCCAAAATTATAGGAGTGCTTTCTTCTCAAAAGAAATCTGTAAGTTTTAATGATTATAAAGATCCAAACTCCTTGCAAGTTATTATACAAAATTCCGATAAATCCAAGCATGATTTTAAGCTTGAACTTATAGACCTTATGGGAAAATCCCTCACAGTATTGAAAAAATCCGGTGTAAGCTCAAACATTGAGTTTGATGTTCCTGTGTCTGATTTAAACAGCGGTATTTATTTTGTAATGGTTAGTCAAGATCAAAACGTATTGGAAACCTTTAAGTGGTTAAAAGTACAGCATTAAAATTAATTGGATAAAAAGAATCGCAGAAAAAATCCTATCCCATAAACTTATTTAGTTTTCCGGCAATGCAATCCTGTAGTGCCGGATTTTTTTTTGCATAAAAAAAACGAGCATTTTAATACTCGTTTTTTAGTTTAGGTAAGGTATAATAAGTTAAATCAATAAAGGGGAATATTAATTGGAACTGGATTCTTGTAATATTTGCATTGCCAATTTTAAAATAGATTCATCTTCAATATGTACAATACCTCCATGTGGTCCCGGCTGGATATGGTTACCACTGTTTTCTAAATGATGGGCGCCAAAGTAATTTCTTACGACCTGCTCGTCAAGGTTAAGCTCATCTGCAATACGCTTAATACTTCCGGCAGGTAAACGATGTTTGATGTCGCGAAGCTCGTCAAATGTAATATTCATATGATACGGTTTAGTTTTGTTAAAAAATAAATTTGACCCTTCAATATATGACGATATTGATTGTTGGACAAATATTTTTTTGGAATTTTTTACATCGAACGACGGTGTCCCGCTGTATAATTTTCATTATTATATATTAGAAATATATTTAATAAATAATCAAATTGCAATCAACTGATAGTAAATAATTTTACTTGAACAAGCTAAAATGGAGCTGATTGGGGGGCTTGGAGAATATTGAATTTTAGTCGATTTAATCGTATTATTTCAGCGATTTTGGTTCTTCATTCTCCAATTATTTTAGTCAAACAGGATAGAAACTCAATTCACTACGATCCTAAAAATTAATTTAAGCTTCAATTTAATAGTTGATGACAGTTCAAGTTTTTTGGTTTTGGGATAATTTTAAGTTCATTTTAGTGTTAAATAATTGTTTAATTTTATATATTATTAAATAATTTAATATATTTGCATTTATAATATTGTGAAATATATATAATGAAAATATTTAATTTAATATTTTTTATTACAGTGTTTAGTATTCTTTCGGCCCAAGAAGCATTGGTGTCCGACAGTTTGGTAGTTGTAGATTATCGGGATGATCAGCTTTCTATTCTGCACAGAGTCAAGCAAGGAGAAGGATTATACTCAATAGCCCGAAATTATAATTCAAACGCAATTCAATTAATTAAATATAATAACCTCAATAATAGCAACTTAAATATTGCCCAAATTTTATATATACCATTAGCTCCATCCGCTTTAAGCTTGGAAAAGAATCAAATCAAGAATTCCAAAAAGATTTACTACAAGCTTAAGAAAGGGGAAACCTTATGGTCAATAGCAAGTAAATTGGGTTACAACCGACCGGATCAGCTTATGCAGTTTAATTGTTTCAAATCCGGCGCCCTGCAAGAAAATGAACTTATCTGTATAGGCTACTTTGTACTCAATCCTGATCTTCCGTCTGATGAGGATGTGGCAGCCCAACCCACGGAACAAGACTTGGTCAAGACTTCAACTGAAGCTGTGGAAGAGGCAGAAATTCACTATTCGAAGCAAAGCAGAGGAGTAGCTTATTGGGAAAAATTATATAGAGATAACGGCAGATTTTATGTTTTGCATAGGACGGCAAAAGCCAACAGTATAGTACGAATAATCAATCCAATTTTGGGTCGTTCTGTATATGCAAAAGTGATCGGGAAAATTCCTGCCAGCTACCCACAGGATGCGCAAGTTATAGTAACAAATGAGGTCGCTCGTGAGCTTGGAGCTATGAATGTGCGTTTTTTTGTAGAAATCAACTTCAATTAGACTGTAAAAGCTCAACAGTTTTAGAATCTTTTTAGCTTTGCCTTTTATTAATATTCACGGTTGCCAATTTGGATCATCAATTTTTATTTCTATAAGTGATCCTCATTGCCGGTCAAAAACATAATGATATGTCTTATCTATCCAATATTCTCGAAGCTATAGGAAATACTCCAATGGTTAAGCTCAATAAAGTCGCAGCTGATATTCCTGCGACCGTTTTGGCCAAAGTAGAAACATTCAATCCCGGTCATTCTATCAAAGACAGGATGGCTGTAAGCATGGTCGATGCTGCCGAAGCGTCGGGAAAATTGAAACCCGGTGGAACCATCATTGAGTGCACAAGTGGTAATACAGGAATGGGACTTGCCCTTGTAGGAGTTGTTAGAGGATATAAATGTATTTTTACGACTAATGACAAACAGAGCAAGGAGAAAATTGATATGCTTAAAGCCATGGGGGCAGAAGTTATCGTTTGTCCTACTGCTGTAGAAGCTTCAGATCCTCGTTCATATTATTCAGTTGCTGAGAGATTGAGCAAAGAAATTCCCAACTCATTTTGGTTTAATCAATATGATAATATGGCCAATCTGGAAGCGCATTACAAAACTACAGGACCGGAAATTTGGGAACAAACAGAAGGAAAAATTACTCACTTGTTGGTAGGTGCAGGAACTTGCGGAACCATTACAGGATGTGCAAAATATCTTAAAGAAAAAAATCCTAATGTAAAAATTGTTGGGATTGACACTTACGGTTCTATTCTCACAAAATATATTAGTACGGGAGAAATCGATCTCAAAGAGTCTTATCCTTATCTTACAGAAGGGATCGGAAAAGATACCATCCCGGCCAACCTAGATCCCAAGCTGATGGATCATTTTGAAAGAGTGGATGATAAGTCTGCAGCGCTTGCCTGCAGAAGATTGGCAAGAGAAGAAGGATTGTTATTAGGTTACTCTGCGGGATCAACTTTAGCCGGTTTGTTGCAGATAAAAGATCAGCTCAAAAAAGATGATGTTGTAGTTCTTATATTTCATGACCATGGGAGTCGCTACATCGGTAAAATATTCAATGATGATTGGATGCGTGAGCGAGGGTTTTTACAAACCGAGTTGACCGTTGCAGATTTAATTAAATCAAAGAAAGATAAAACGTTTTATGCCATCCAAAGTAATGAAACCGTGCGAACTGTCTTGTCATTGATGAAACAATATGATATATCACAACTCCCGGTTATGGAGGGAGATAAAGTCATAGGAACTGTCTCGGAGAATGCCATATTGAATTTTATCTTGGAGAACCCATTACAAAATACAGAAAAGACCGTAGATCATATTATGTCTGATCCAATGCCAATGGTAGGATTGGATTTAGCCATTAGCAAACTGAATCGATTTTTTGAAGAGAAAATTCCTGGAGTATTGACCAAAGATCAGATAGGCAGTTATCATGTGATCACAAAGTATGATATTGTGAGAGCGATTTAGAAAATCGTTAATTCTTTTCTCTTATCGAATAAAAGATTTGGATGAGAAGTCAAATGATAATCCTTTTTATTGACAACAATAAAGTGTCATAAGAGTAAGAAATGAAAAAATCAATTGTCGAGCTTGCTCTAAGTTTTAGTATTTATTTTCTATTGCTTATAGCCTACGGGTATGAACAGTGGGGGAGTGATATGATAGAAGTAATTCCTTATCTAAAAAAGTGGGACAATCCACAGTTGTATCCCAATGACTTTTATTTGAATTATATTTTTCAACTTCCTTTTTTTGAGCGAAGTGTATATCTTGCCCTTTTGCATTATACTGTATCTCATCATCAGCTTGGATTATTTATTGTGCATTTGATTTGTTCGGTTTCCTTAATACTGGCTACAATCAAGATTATTTCTTATTTTGTAAAAGAAGTAGCTTGGACCTATTTGACTTGCTTGAGTTTTTTTTTACTATGCTCTTGGTTCTCACTCAATGGCCATGAGATGTATTATAATATGCCTGTATCCTCAATGGTTGCATTAAGTTTAGCGAGTTGGGCAATGTACTTTTTCTTTTCATCCAAGCTTTCTCTTCAGATCATTTTCGCAGTGTTGACCTGTTATATTCATGCTATTGTTGGTCTCCATTTGTTTGGATTGATTTTGTTATTTTACATTTCGAGATCTTTTGTTTTGCATCGTTTTTTATGCAAGGAAATTCTGCGTTTTGGAATGGGTTGGTTAATTTTCTGTGCTCCCTATTTACTTTTTTTGGTATGGAAGACGGCTTCAGTTCATTCGCATGGGAATTTAGAGCAAGAGTTATTGGAATTTAGAATAGGGCACCATCTCTATTTTCATTATCAAGACATTCAAAATATTGTTTTATCGTTTTTGCTCTTTGGCCTTGGATTATGGAGTTCGTCTAAAACCGAGAGATGGATTTTTCTTTATCTTATATTTCATGGGCTTTTCATTTTGGTTTATGGTATGCTTACCAGTATTTTTCACGTTGGTTGGGTCACCAAGACGATGTGGCTTGGATCCAGTATTTTTTTAGAATTGTTCTGTGTAATTTCTGTGTTCATGTTTTTTAAGAATTATTTTGTTGCCCAATATTACAGAATAAAAAAAGTATTTTACGTTTTGGTTTGTTGTGGGTTGGTAGCTGCTATTAGTTACAAGAATTTTTATACTTCCAGGGGAGAGTTGATTCAGGCGGATGAACTGGAGCTAGCTCAATTTTGTAAACTGAATACCTCCAATGATGCTTTGTTTGCTACACCAATGAATTTTACGAGATTTAAAGCACTAAGTGAAAGAAGCAGTTGGGTAGACTGGAAAGCAATAGGTCATCATTTGGCCTATTTGGCGCCCTGGTCAGATAGGATCCAAAAACTATATGGAGTAAACTTCAGTGATAGAAAGTCAAATCATGAATGGAACACCAAGGCAAATCTATTTTATAATAATCTTTCTGAGAATGAGTTGAAAGAATTATTTTCAAAGTATGGAATTGGATTTTATATTAGAGACAAGCGATTCAGTAAACAACCTTTTTCTATGCAACCTTTATTTGAGAATACTACTTACCAGTTGTATACTTTAAAATAATTTGCTAAGAATCGATTTTACTTTGTCAAAGAAACTTATTTCAAAGTTTTGTTTTAATACTGAATACTGTTGCCCCATGAGTAAAACCTTTTTATAAAAATAATTTGCACTCATGCTCCATTTTGATATAAATAAAGAGCGACCTGTATTTTTTCGTTTTGTTTTTTGAATTCGTTTTGTAGATTTTGATCCAAAATGATAAACACGACAAGCTCCAATACCTTTGAAAATTCGAACACCGGCATCATATAATTTTTTGGACAGATCAGGATCAGAATAAAATCCGGGACTAAATTCTACACTAAATCCACCAACCAAATCCCAGCAGTCTTTATGTATAATGCACGGAGGCCAGCTGGCTCCATTCCAGTCTTGTTTATGAATTTGTTGATGAAATTTAAGCAAATTATCTTCTTGCAACATTTTGGGTTCATTCCCGAAATCTTGAACGATTGCGCATGGATTTCCGGTGTCTGTAGGTTCTATCATTGTGCCCGATAAGTAGTACATCTTAGTAGGCAGTGACCCTACAGTTTTCAGAATTTCTGTATCCCATTGCGGAAGTACCAACATATCATCATTAAGATATACAATGAGGTCTGACTGAACCATACTTCTGCATAGATTCATTGTATAACAGATGCCATAGTTTATTGGAAAATGAATATAATCTATCCACTGTTGTTGAGCGACCCATTCTGTTGTTCCATCAATGCCCTCATTGATGGCTATTATAACTTGAATCTTTTGAGTCGAGTTTTTTTGAATGAATTGGAGGCAATACTTGAGATAATTTAGATTATTCCAACTTGGGATTAAAACCGACAAGTCACACAGACTTTCGGGTTTAGATTGATATTTTCTAAGTTGATCAAGCATTTTGTTGATTTGGACAATAAATGTATGAATTCTTTATAATTCTAAGTATTAATTGGAAATGGTATTAAAAAAAATTATTTTTACACAAAATAGTTCCTTTATGTCGGCTTTGAAATTAATTTATATATTCTTATTATTTTTAATATGTGACCAATTGCTTTCGCAAACTGTTGTTCTAGATTCTTCCAATCTTCCTATTGTGATCATTGATACCAAAGGAAAAACAATCATGAATGAGCCAAGAACTTTGGTCAATATTAAGGTTGTAGATAATGGCCAAAACAAGATGAATTACACAAAGCAGAGCAAGTTTCAATTTAATAATTGGGCTAATATAGAAATAAGAGGTAGAAGTTCGCAAGCCTATCCGCAAAAACAGTATGCCTTTGAAACCAAAGATAGTGTGACGGGAGATGATTTGAATGTAAGTATAATGGGACTTCCTGAAGAAGAAGATTGGGTGCTTTATGCGCCCTATAACGATATTAGTCTGGTAAGGAATGTAATGACTTATAAGCTTTGGGAAAACATGGGTCATTGGGCTCCTAGGACGAAATATTGTGAGTTGATACTGAATGGCCAATATCAAGGAATTTATATTTTGACAGAAAAGATAAAACGTGATAAAAATCGAGTTGATATTGCCAATGTAAAACCGGAGGATAGCACCGGATTGGAGCTGACAGGAGGCTATATTATGTGCGTTGATAGAGCCAATAATGCGACGGATAAAACCTTTATATCTGTACTTAAATCTACCAACAATCAGAATGTTACATGGCTTTACATTGAGCCGGATCCACAGGAAATCAATCCTAAACAAGCGGACTATATTAGAAAATTTATTGATACCATGGAGCTGGTGATTTCTTCACCCAATTTTGCAGATCCTGTGAACGGTTATAGAAATTACATCAGCACACAATCCTTTATCGACTACATTTTATTGACAGAATTTTCTCGTAATGCTGATGCTTATAAGGCCAGCAGTTATTTTTACAAAGAAAAATTGGAAGAGGATGGGTCCAAGGGATTGATGAAAGCAGGACCGGTTTGGGATTATAATTTTGCTTATGGAAATGCAAGTTTTTGTTCAGGATTTTTAACCACTGGATGGAGTTGGGACGGTTGTGTTCCGGCGACTCTGCCTACTCCGGTTTTGTGGAGAAGATTAATGCAAGATCCTGTTTTTGCAAATGAGGCAAAATGCAGATGGAGTGAATTGAGAAGAACATTACTTGATACCGTAAATTTGTTCCGATTGATGGATTCTTATGGATATGATACTCTTTTAGCTGCAAGAAACAGACATTTTAATCAATGGAAAATAATTGGAACTAATCCGGGAGGATTTAATGCTTATATAGCGAGTTCTTATGATGATGAAATAAAAAGGGTCAAGACATGGATAAAGAATCGCTTAAGTTGGATGGATGCTAACTTACCTGGTGTCTGTACTCCAACCACTGCACAATTTAAAGTTCCTTTGAAGGCAGCTTGTGAGCTCAATTCTAATGTGAATATAAGTAATGATCATCCATTCAGTGATCCTATTTTTAAATACAGTGGAAAAGAAAAATTGACTTCAATACCAAGCAATATTTCATCTTGGGTATTAGTAGAATTAAGAGATGAAAAAGATTCTTCCAAGCTGATCGATTCGAGAGCATTGCTTTTGCGAAATGACCAAACGATTGTGGACACTAATTTCAAGAATACAGTTCAGTTTTTTAACGCTTCTCCAAATACTAAATATAGGATTTGTGTAAGATATAATCAATATAGTTATGTCTTTTCATCCAAAGCCTTTACACTTCCTACCAATGTGTCTATTGATTTGACCAATGCGTTGTTAAGACAACTTCCGGACAGAGAAAGTAAGATTCATTTTAATCAACAATCTTTGCTTACTAATTTATCCATATGTCAAAGCGATAGTCTGTTTATTTCAAACTCGGTAATTGATCAGTTGGGTTTAAGTTTGACTCTCGATAGAATTGAATGTAAGGGAGCTCAAATTTCTTCAAGACAGGATGGGTTTTTTATCAGTCACTCAGAGGTCGGTGAACATCCATTAGTCGTTTATTATCTATGTGCCGGAAATTATTGGTTAAAAATAAGCAGCATACTCAAAGTAATTGACAAACCTGAACTGCGTATTTTGGGCCCGGATATATTTTGCTTTGGCGATACAATCACTTTGAGCTTGAATGAAACTTTTGAAAAAATTAACTGGTCGAACGGCAGTACGGGCAAAGAAATTAAAGTTAGTGAAACAGGAAAAATCCGGGTCGAGGTACATCAAAATAATTGTGCTTCTGTAGCCGAGAAAGACCTTATTCAGTTTCCTCGTATTACAGGAAGTATTGTCTCCAATACCATCAATCAGCAATGCAAGGTTGAGTATATACCTAGTGGAGGAACTTCACCATTCGATTTTACATGGAGTAATGGCAGTAAGTCAAATCCTACATTGCTTGAAGTTGGTGCTTATTCATTAATAGTAAGAGATTCTAATCAGTGCTCCCGCGTATTTTCCGGCGATTGTAAAATCAATACTGGAGTAGATAATGTTCATGTTCTTCAATTTGATCTTGTTCCAAATCCGGCCTATTGGTCAGTTAATGTAGTCACTCAAGAATTATTGAATAAAGGCCAGATAATTCTTTTTGATTTGAATGGCCGAAAATTGAATTCTTTATCATTTGATTCAAACAATGCATTGATTTTTACATTGAATTTGGAATTACTGGATCCCGGAATCTATTTTGTTGAAGTAAGAACTGTTTATGGAAACACAAGAAAACCATTAATTGTAAAGTGAAGAAAAGCATAGAGCCTCTCTCTAATGGGCAAGCATGTTGTCGTCAGTGTTGCTGTAAAATGGGAATTCCAAGCGATGAGAAAAGTATTCTTATCAATGTGACGCGTCATTTCGATGGATTGGATATATTTGCATTCAATTCTTTTGTTTTACTCAATTTTTAATATGAAAACCAAAATTCAGTTTTTATAGATATTGATTCCTTTTTCAATAGCCTTTATTTGTTGTAAGTCAAAATCAACTGAATTAATCTCAAACAATAATCCGATTGATTCTACAGCAAAAGACACCAATGGAATAGTAGTGAACAATGTAAGTGCAATTATAGGCGGAACCTATGGATTCGGGGATACACCTGAAAATGGACCTACCGGAAGATTGCTTGTTTATCCGACAGGAACAGAGGAGGCACTAATATTTTTGGAAGTGATTAACGGACCACCAAATCATAATTCAGGTGAGATTATTGGTAAAATAAAAATCATAGAGGAGTTGCCAACCTATGTTGAACTAGACACTGAATTGGGAGTGGATTGTAAATTTTATTTTGATTTTGTTTCAGACCAGGTATCCTTAAATTATGCAGAAGATCATTATAAATGTGGACTTGGTAATGCTGTCTCTATAGAAGAAAGTTATCCACTGCTTAGTTTTGATATTCCGGAGTATTTTGTCGATATGGAAGGAGATACCACATACTTCAAAGACTTGGCTAAAACTTTAAAATAATGCTGTTTATATACCGATAGAAGGATTGGGCATAAGGTAAAAAATAAAAAGCCTGTAAATTTTTTGATTTACAGGCTTTTGTTTTTAGACATCAAAAAACGTCTAAAAGAGTCGGGGCGGAGGGATTCGAACTCTCGACCCCCTGGTCCCAAACCAGGTGCGCTAACCGGACTGCGCTACGCCCCGAACTATATTTTCATTTGCATAAAAAATATGCATGGTTTTGTGGCTGAAGCAAAACCTGGCGGTGAAGGAGGGATTCGAACCCTCGGTACAGTTTGACCCGTACGGCGGTTTAGCAAACCGCTGGTTTCAGCCTCTCACCCACCTCACCTAGTGGAGTTTTTTTGCTTGATATTTGATTATCAAGCGTTTCTATCAGCGTCCTGATGGAAAAGAGTTGCAAAAATAATAAAACTATTTAACTCGTATAGTTTTTAGTATTTTCTTTTCAATTAAATTTGCTGTATCCTTGAATGATGGATCAGTTTGGATCATGTTTTCTACCACTTTACAAGAATGCAAAACAGTGCTATGGTCTTTCCCCCCAAAATATTCTCCAATATTCTTTAATGAAAGTGATTTTACATATTTTCTGGTGAAATAAGTGGCCAATTGCCTTGCTTGGACGATATGGCTTTTCCGAGTTTTGGTTAATAACAGTTCACGATCTACTTTAAGTTGATCACAGACGATTTGAATAATGTCATCCATCCCCAAGCTCTTAGAAGCTTTATTGCTATATTCCGAAATGACCTCATCTGTAAGCTCTTTTGTGATTGCTTTTTTATTGATTGTGGATTGAGCTACCAAGCTGATGAGTACTCCTTCCATTTCTCTTATGTTATCCTTGAGTTTCATCGCTATAAACTCACAAACGTCCATAGGGAGCTCTATTTTAAGTTTGTCAAGTTTGGATAGCAAGATAGCCAGCCTTGTTTCAAAATCCGGTTGGGTAAGTTCAATGGTTAAACCCCATTTGAATCTTGAGATAAGTCTATCTTCAATTTCGACCAGGTCCTTTGGGGCTCTGTCTGCCGTAAGAATAATCTGTTTATTTCCTTGTTGTAAATGGTTGAACAAATGGAAAAACACTTCTTGAGTCCCCGCCTTGCCAGCCAAAAACTGAATGTCATCTAGGATAATCGTATCCAAATTATTGTAAAAATTGGCAAACTCATTGGCTGAATTATTCTTTACAGCCATAATAAATTGATTTGTAAATTTATCTGTGCTGATATAAGTCAACTTTTGGTCCGGAAAATTTTGTTTTAATCCGTTTCCGATAGCTTGAGCCAGATGGGTTTTTCCCAAGCCTACACCACCATATATAATCAATGGATTGAATAATCTTCCAGGGTTTTTTGAAATGTTGATTCCGGCCTGTCTTGCAACGCGATTGCAATCTCCTTCGATAAAATTATCAAATTGATACTGCTCGTTAAGATTGGGATCTACATGATAGGTTTTAATTCCGGGAATAACAAAAGGATTGTAATTGCTTAAATCTTTTGTATTGACCGCAACGGGATTGGTTTTTGTTTTTGCTTTTGTACCTGCATTTTTAAAATCAGGCATCAACAATTGATACTCTAATTTGCCTTTATTTCCCAATTCATTTTTTACACCTTTTTTAAGTAAGTGTAAATATTGATTTTCTAATCTTTCGTAAACAAATTGGTTGGGGACCTCAATGGTAAGAATATTTTCATCCAATTTTATCGCTTTGATGGAGGCAAACCACCTATTGAACTCTAATGCATCCACCTCCTCCTTGACAGAGTCCATGATTCTGTTCCAAACGGTATGTGGATCCATGCTTAAAGTTAAAAGTTGCAAGCTCAAAAATATCTACAATTATCGGTTCACAAAAGGGATGCAAAAGTCAGATAAATATACATGTTTTTCTAATTTTTTAATCCCTTTTTTGGCGATTCAATATAAAATAGATTGCTCCAATATGTATTTATAAACATTATATATGAAAGGCTTAGAAAAGCAGTTTACTAAGCATTATTTTTTTTTATTATAAGTAATTTAAAGGATTTTAATTTTATTGTAACCAATGTATTTTAGTTTGATTTTGAATGAGCTTCAAAAATCGGCTTAAACCTTGTTTTTTGTGTTCATCCAGTCTATAATGAATGTTGGTTTGTAAATAATTAGCTTGAATAGGACTTAGATTTTTTT
Organism: Saprospiraceae bacterium UBA3362; assembly: GCA_002360455.1. Taxonomy (GTDB): domain Bacteria; phylum Bacteroidota; class Bacteroidia; order Chitinophagales; family Saprospiraceae; genus Vicinibacter. The sequence goes on along the minus strand of DEQQ01000090.1, from coordinate 24,011 downwards.
CATAGATCATTTGAGTTAGAGAGTTTATTCCTTTTTGAAACAATTGTTTTAATTCTGTTATTAATTCTTGATTTAATTTTTTTTGACTTGCCCAGCAGGCAAAAACAAAGGGGAATCCCGTATATTTTTTCCATTCTTCTCCAAGGTCTTTTCTATAAGAAAAAATACTGTTGTTTTTCAAAGCCTCATCTCCTATGACAAGCTTTGCATCATAATCTGAAGAAGATAGAACTACTTGAATTGGATTTGGAAATAATTGTTGGTCTAATAGCAGCTGCAAAAGTAAGTTGGAAGTTCTTGAAAATGGATCCAATGAAATTTGATAAACTTGATTCCAATTTTTATTGCTATAGACACACACAGAGTCCACCGGCCCATCACAAGCTATTCCAAAACCATCCAAAACATAAAGCTCGTCAAAGTCAGAAAATGATCCAACAGGAATCAATGCCAAATCAAGGTCAGGATCTGTTTTGAGTAATCTTGCACATTCTGCAGGCGGAGCCAATATAATTTCCAAATCAAGAAGGGATGGATGTTGTTCCAATCCATAGATATAGGGTAGGGTATTAAGATATTCTACAGCAACCAATTTACATTTCATCTAAAATCGGATTAGTCTTTGTACAAATGAGAAGTTAATCCTTCATGCAGAAGTTGCCAATGATCGGATCTGAACTGGGCAATATAGAGGACAGTATTAATTTGGAGAATTTTTTCCATGTTGGAAAGAGGAATGGATTTTAAAAAACAAATCAAGGCTCTTAAGGTCCTGCCATGAGTGCATACCAACGCATGATCAAAATTTAATTTTGCTAAGTCGCTCATAAAACTTTTGCATCGATCAAGGAGTTCTTGAGCACTTTCTCCATCAACAGGTCTGCTATTGTATTGACCATGAGACCAATCATTTACAATTTTATAATATTTTTCCATAAGATCTGGTTCGCCACCTTTTCCCTCATGTTCACCCCAACAAATTTCATCTAATCTATCATCTTGAATAATTTTTCGCGTTTCATTTTCAAAATATTGAATGGTCTGATAGGATCTCTTGAGAGAAGAGCTGTAGAGTATTTCAAAAGGAATATGTTGATAGTTAGAATAAAACTGTTGAGCTTGTTTTATTCCTGTTTCATTTAGATCAGAATTGACAGATCTGCCTTGAACAACTCGTTTTATATTTTGATCTGTTTGTCCATGTCTTAAAATATAAACAAGCTTTGAACTCATGAAACAACGGGTAAGGCTTTGTATGTATTTATTTCCGGCAAAATGGTATAATTCTGTTCATCGTATACCTTTATCTCATTGTAAATAGAATCTCTTTCTATGGGAATTCTATTGACATCGCGAATCAGTTTGATCAATTGGTTTAGACTCATGGCCGGATTTTGTTCCTCAGATCCTGCCATAGAATATATTTTTGTTGTATCGTCTATTGTGCCGTCTATATCATCAACCCCAAAAGCCAAACTAAGTTGAGCATTATGTCTTCCCAACATAGGCCAATAGGATTTGATATGATCAAAATTATCCAAATAAATTCTTGATACAGCATAATTTCTAAAATCCTCAATTATACTTACTTCAGCAAGATGAGACATTTGATTGTCTTTGTTTCTAAATTTTAATGGAATAAAAGTTTGAAATCCTCCTGTTTCATCTTGTAATTTTCTTAATCGATCCAAATGATCGATTCGATGTTGATATTGCTCCACATGACCATACAACATTGTAGCGTTGCTTTTTTTTCCTAAATCATGCCATATTCTGTGGATCTCAAGCCATTGGTCACTACTGCATTTTCCTCCTGCAATTTGTTCTCGGATTTGTTCATCAAAAATTTCTGCGCCTCCTCCCGGCATGGAATCCACTCCACTTTCCAAGATGATTTTCATGCCATCGGAATATGAAACTTTTGCTTTTTTAAAAATGTAGTGATACTCTACAGGCGTCAACGCCTTTAGATGTAAGTTCGGACGATGTGATTTTATAGCTTTGAATAATCTTACATAAAAATCCAGATCATATTGAGGCAAAACCCCACCTACAATATGGACTTCTGTAACGTCTTTTCCGTCATAGGATTTAACGATATCCATTATTTGATCGTGAGTGTACTCCCATCCCTCATGCCTTTGTTTAATTAATCTTGAATAAGAACAAAAGGTACAAGAATAGACACAAAGATTGGTGGGCTCAACATGAAAATTCTTATTAAAATAAGTTTTGTTACCATGCTTTTGTTCTCTAATGAAATTGGCTAAAGCTCCAAGAAATCCAATCTCTCCATGAGCATATAAATAGTTGCCATCTTCATTAGAAATTCTATGGCCCGACAAAACTTTATCAGTAACTGCAAGTAAATTTTTGTCAGTAAGGGAAGAACGAATAGTAGAGAGAGTCGGGATCATGAATTTTGACTTCAAGCTTAAAAATGGAATAACAACAAAAGCATAGAATCGTTGGGTTTGATTGCTTTTATTTGTTAATTTTGTGCCCATGGTATCCATTTTGATTCCTGTCTATCAAGATTTTATATCTGAATTGGTGACTAAGTTAATCAAGCAAGCAGAAATTCTGGGTTTGGAATATGAAATTCTTTGTTATGACGATGCTTCAATGGATCAATTCAAAAATGAGAATAGAAAGCTAGCCCAAAATGCTCATATCAAATACAAGGAATTGGAATTGAATATAGGAAGGTCCAAGATTAGAAATTTAATGGCAAAAGAAGCTCACTATGAGAATCTCATTTATTTAGATTCGGATTCTATAGTTTGCAATCCTAATTTTATTCAAAACTATTTGAAAGAACTAAATCAAAATGAAAGGAATGTCATTCATGGAGGAAGAGTTTATTCTGATAACAGACCAGATGATGATTTTAGCTTGCATTGGTCTTATGGAAAGCATTTTGAATCTCAAAATGCGGCCACCCGAAAAAAAAATTCACCAAACTATTTTCACAGTAATAATTTTCTTGTAAAGAAAAAAGTAGTCCTTCATATTCCTTTTAATGAACAAATATCGGGCTACGGATATGAAGACTTAGTCTGGGCGAAACAGCTGAAAACAGAGGGCTTTGTTATTGAATATATTGACAATGAAGTAGTCCACAATAAACTGGATACAAATCTATTTTTTATTCAAAAGACGAAAACAGGTTTGGATAATTTATATACATTATACTCTGAGGGCAATAACTTGAATACTCCATTAGTTAAATTGGCTTTATTTTTTTATAAATCAAAATTTAGCTTGTTTTACAATTTTATTTTTTCAATATTTAGCAAAAAAATTCATAAAAATTTGTGCTCCGGAAATCCATCATTAGTTTTGTTTCAAATGTACAAATTGGATTATTTGATTCGTCTTTTTTCAAAAAAATAAATATTCTTTTGTCACAGAAATAGTATTAAATCATGTTATTGAATCAGGCTGATTTTTTTTTTTGCAATGATTTATTGCAAAATAAGATCAAAATACGAGCAATGTTTTTGGCAGATCAGCAAGTTTAAAAATAAAATGAAGATCAAGACTTAGGCCAACACCCAATACACTGAAGTCCATATAAAGTTGGATAGGTTTGAATTTACTGAGACTATGAGGCAAAGAGTGGCTTTCTATTTTTAGTAAGATAGAATTAGCTTAATGAGATCTAAGCCAACATCCTTTGGGCACATTGATATGCCTTCTTCATCTGAACCCGGCTTTAACTGATTGTTTGTAGAATTAAGATAAAATTTACATAATTCAGAACTTTTACTTAAATTGCGTCTCCAAAGTCGAAGTAAGAAACAAGCAAAATGGAAATTAGATGCCTTAATTTAAGATATTTAGTAATATTTTTACTATTCATTTTCAGTCAGAAAGAAGATTTATTGGCTCAGTCAATTATTAAAGGCGTCCTTAAAGATGCGGCCAATGGGGAGCCTCTGATTGGAGCTACAGTATTGATTTCAGGGACCACTCAAGGCACTGTGACTGATTTTGACGGGAATTTTTTTCTCAAAACAAGTTCAAGTCTTCCTGTTGAATTGGAGCTAAGGTACAGCGGTTACCAGACCAAAAAACTCAGCTATACAGAAAGCAATAGAAATTTGATTGTTGAGATGGAAGAAGAGGCAATCCAAATCGATGTCGTAGAAGTAAAAGGTCAACGTATTTCTGATAAGCAAAAGGCTTCTCCTCTTACCGTAGAGAGTATGGATTTATTGGCCATCAAGGAGACTCCCGCTGCCAATTTTTATGATGGACTGGGCTCACTGAAGGATGTGGATTTAACTACTGCAAGTTTAGGTTTTACGGTGATCAATACCAGAGGATTTAATAGTACCAGCCCTGTAAGATCCTTGCAAATTATAGATGGAGTTGACAATCAGTCTCCGGGCTTGAATTTTTCGCTGGGTAATTTTTTGGGAGCATCAGAATTGGATGTCAATAAGGTGGACCTTATAGTAGGTGCGAGTTCGGCTTTTTATGGCCCAAATGCCTTTAATGGCGTAATTAGCATGGAGACCAAAAATCCTTTTCTACAAAAGGGTCTAAGCGTAACAGGCAAAGTTGGTGAGCGCAGTTTGTTGGAAGGAGGAATTCGCTGGGCAGATGCGTTCAAGAATAAAAAAGGACAAGATTTTATTGCATACAAACTTAATGCTTTTCATCTCAGAGCCAATGACTGGCAGGCCGATAATTACAGTCCTGTATATGATACAAGAACGGATGAGACCAACCCCGGAGGCTATGATGCTGTGAATATTTATGGGGACGAATACCAAAGTTCTAATGATATTTCCAAAAGCCAATTGGCTAATCCCGGTCTTGGGATTTTTCATAGAAGAGGTTATCAGGAAAATCAATTGGTAAGCTATGATTCTCGCAATACAAAGATGAGTGCCGCCGTACATTTTAGATTGAAACCCGCTAAAACTTTTGAATCTCCTGAGATGATATTTTCCTCAAGCTATGGAGGTGGAACAACAGTGTATCAAGGCGACAATCGTTATTCATTAAAAAATATTCAGTTTTATCAACATCGATTGGAATTTATTCAAAGAGATCATTGGTTTTTTAGAGTTTATGCTACTCATGAGAATTCCGGAGATTCTTTTGATCCTTACTTTACGGCTCTCAAGCTGCAAGAAACGGCAAAGAAAAATGATATTTTCTCAAGAAATTATATCAATTATTGGAGTATTAATATTGTACCAAAAATAAAAAAATTGGAGGGTTATCCAAAGCCGTCTGACTATATCGGCAATCCGGTAGGATACAATAGTGCTTTGAATACTTTTTTGAGTGGTATTAAGGATTCATTATTTTTTTGGCATCAGCTGACACAGAATATATCCAATCAGGGAGATACTCTTATAAATGCATCGAATTTCTTTGCTCCGGGAACTCCGGCATTTGAGCAAAATTTTAAAGACATAACTTCAAGAATTGCATACAGCGAAGGAGGTACAAAATTTTATGACCGAAGTGCGCTCGTTCATTCACAAGGGGAATATGTATTTAAGAATTTATTTTCTAATTCTACTTTATTTTCCAGTTTTGATCTAACCACCGGAGCCAGTGCCAGAATCTATAGACCAGATTCCAAAGGCTCGATATTATTGGATACCGGATCGGCCAATATCAATACATACGAATGGGGAATTTATGTAGGACCTACAATGAACTTTATCCAAAACAAGCTAAAGGTGAATGTTACTGCAAGATTGGATAAGCATCAGAACTTCAATTATCTATTGTCTCCGGCAGCCTCTGTGGTTTACAAACCATCAGATAATAATTATTTGCGAGTATCATTTTCTTCAGCCATTCGAAACCCAACATTGACCGATCAATACCTCCACTACAATGTGGGAAGAGCAATACTATTAGGCAATATTAATGGTATTCAAAATTTGATCACTGTGCCGTCGTTTGTGGATTTTTTGAATACAGGAAACAGAGATACATTGAATTATTTCAATGTTCCCGCGATTCAACCTGAGAAAGTAAAAACGTTTGAGCTGGGATATAGAACTACACTGTTTAATCGAGTTTACGCCGACCTAGGTTATTATTTTTCAAGGTATAAAGACTTCATAGGTTACATTATTGGTATTGATGCTACCATTCCACCGGGCTCAACTTTGCCTACAGCAGTGCAAGCCTATAGAGTGAGTTCGAATGCTCAGGATATAGTCACGTCACAAGGATTTTCAATTGGACTCAATTATTATTTCAAAGAATTGTATTTGATCAAAGGAAATTATTCATGGAATGTTTTGAACACAAAGACAGAAGATCCCATTATTCCTGCTTTCAATACTCCGGAACATAAATACAACATAGGGATCAGTGCGCGTGATGTAAAATTATGGGGAATAAAAAATTTAGGATTCAGTATCAATTATAAATGGATTTCAGGATTCTTGTTTGAGGGTTCTCCTCAATTTACAGGCTATATTCCATCCTACAATATGACCGATGCACAGATCAATTGGGGCTGGATAAAGAAAAACACAACTTTTAAACTTGGAGCCTCAAATTTGTTTAATCAAAAGAATTTTCAAACTTATGGTGGCCCGAGAATTGGAAGATTGGCATACTTTTCTATTCTGTACGAATGGAAGAAAAAGTAATAATATATTGATGGATAAAGAATGATATATCCGAACGAAAAAATAACCCAAAGGATCAAAGAAATAAATGAATAAATAATAAGTAGAAGGAAAAACAATTATAATTATAAATAAGCTTATTATGAAAAATTTTTACATTTTCTTTTTTATGTTTTTTGCATTTGTGCTCAATGCACAGCGCTATGTCACGCCACAATATCCTGTGAAAGTAACTCAGGGTATAACTTATGGCACGAATATAAGCATTCTTACAGGGGCTCCTGCTCCACTTGAGCTCAAAATGAATGTTATAGAACCAATAGACAATCAAGCCGACAGACCGTTGGTACTGATTGCGCACACTGGAAGTTTTTTGCCACCTCTTTATAATGGACAGGTAACAGGAGGTCTAACTGACTCAACGGTTGTTGCCTTGGCCGGAGCATTGGCCTCAAGAGGATATGTAGTTGCTCCATATACCTACAGAATGGGATGGCTGCCAACATCACCGGATGTAAACGTAAGAACAGGTACATTGCTTCAAGCAGCTTACAGAGGTATACAAGACACTAGAGCATGTATTCGATATTTTAAAAAATCTGTAGCGGAGAGTGGCAATCCATACGGAATTGATCCAAGCAGAATTGCAGTGTTAGGCGTTGGAACCGGAGGATATTTATCTTTTGGAGCCGGCTCTCTGAATGATTTTGGAGAAGTTTTATTGGATAAATTTATAAATAGTCAAACTTTAACTCCATTTATTGATTCCAACTTGCTGGGAGATATTTGGGGATTAAAACAAACTCCACTTTGTATGCCAAATCACCCCGGTTATTCTTCCAACTTCCAGTTTGCGTTCAATTTGGGTGGAGCACTTGGTGATTCATCATGGTTGGATGGAGAAGCTATTGAGCCTGCTTATTCTGGTGTACACTGTGTAAATGACTTCTTTGCTCCATATTATGAAGGAGCTGTTATAGTACCAACAACCAGAGAATTTGTTGTAAATGTTGTAGGAACAAGAAAAGCAGTAGAAATAGCAAATGGTAATGGTTCAAATAACAAATTGAATACTTTACAATTTGATCCATTAGCAAGTTTGATCAACGCACAGAAGTCAACACCAATTACTTTGCCATTGAATCCAAGTCAAAGAATTCAATTGGGAACAGATAATTTTTATGGTTTTAATTTGCCTCCGGTTCAAGGTTCTCCTTGGGATTGGTGGGATCTTAATACTCTTAAATTTGTTGTTTCTGCAGTTAATCAACAAAGAGGAACAAATTTTAACGCAGATACATTGCACAGAAACGGATTAGCAAGTAATCCGGATATGAGTGCCGAGAAAGGTCGAAGATATGTAGATTCTTGCTTAGCATTATTTTTGCCTAGAGCTTGCGCTGCACTTAACTTAGGTTGTGGAACCAATGTAAAGAATCTTAAGCCGGAAGAGGTTGGATTGGATGTATCACCAAATCCTGCACAATCAGAAATGATAATCAAATCAAATCCTGACAAACTAATTTCAACTGTTTTGATCTATGATCTACAGGGAAGATTGGTTAAAGGTTTGACTGATTTGAAATCAAATACAGTTACTATACAAAAAGGAAGCTTACAGGCCGGAGTTTATATCGCTCAGGTTTATTTTGGAAAATTGGAAAGAAGCTCACAGCAAATAATGTTTAGAGATTAAGGAATTAAGTCAGAAGTTTAATAATAAAAGCTTAGCTGTTTTATACAGCTAAGCTTTTTTGTTTTATACCCTATTGAATTGTGTAAAAATAGCGACTAAACTGCATTTCATTATGGTATGACAGATTTGGGAGGAGCTATTCACTAAATTCAAGATTTTGTAGCCCATTTTTATATTATGAGGAGATTGCAAAGTGAGGCAAATAATGTTGAGATATTATTAGGCAAATGATTTGCCACGGCAAAGTAAAATTCAAGATAGGACATCTCAATAGCACTCTTATGTGAGACTTTTTTATAGTCAAATCTCGAATTAGTAACTCCTGAATTATTAAGAAATATTCTTTAGAGTTTTATTTCGAAGAAGCGTCTGTAAAACTTTAATGATGACAATATCTTTTTAGAAATGAGAAATTGAAATTAGGAATTAAAGTGATCAATTATTTATGAAATTTTGATTCATACAAATTGATCCAATCCTTCGGGCTCATTTTTTTTGCTAATTCTCCAATGAGTTTAATGGGAACATCTTCTGCTTTTTTGAATCGTAGGCAACTTTTTCCCATATCCAATTTTTTTGAGCTGTATTTTGGAAATTCATTAGTAAACCATTCTAATAGTTTTGGTTCTGCATAAATCCCCATGTGATAAATTGCAATATGCGATTTTTGGGAAGCTATAGAGATAAAAGGTAGGGCTTGTTTGGGGTCGCAGTGGTATCCTTTTGGATAAATAGAATGGGGCACGACAAAACTCAAGAATCCATAAGAAATAGTTTCTTCAAACCCTTTGGGCAAGTTTTGTTTGATGATGTCTCTTAATTGAGTAATAATTTCTTTTCTATCCTCTGATATCGAGTTGATATATTCCTCAGGGGTTTGTAAATTTTTGTCCATATAAAATTGAGCTTAAATCATTCAAAAGTAAGCATTTGCGTTTTTATATAAATTATTTTTATTAATAATCTCTTTTATTAAGACATAATATGTAGAAAATCAATGGATTAGGTCTTATAATTAAAATTATGTTTTGATATTAAGTTTTTATCTCATGAGTAGATTCGCCGGTGCCAATTTTGGAATAAGACTTGCCACTTTATTGCTTGATAAGTAATAGTTATATCCATGTGATATACCATTATTGATCAATATACCTCCCAACTTACACACATACCTCCCAAAGTGGTTCATGCGGCATTGCTGTATGACGTATTGATTATTGGCAAAAACGATTTTTACAAAACAAGAGTTTTTATGAAACTACTAAAACTTACACACATTTCTGTCCGAAGTAAAATTTGGATAAAGGCTTATTGTCTGATGGCAATAAGTTTTATGTTTGGATCTTTTGCTCAAGCCCAACGATGTAATAATCTTGGGTTGAGAACAATCCCAACGTATATCTGTGGTGATGCAGCCGGAGTGGCAAGTCATCGAGATACTATTTTACCTTGGTCTGCTGCAGACACATGGGTTTTTACGAACATATCAGGAGGAACTTCAGGAACCATATCAGGTCTAGGAGTTGTGAGCTTATCATGGTCTGCTCCCGGTGATTATGTTTTTTCTATAGCTAAGACAAATGCTCCGGTTTGTCAAGATACTTTTCGTGTAAGAGTAGGGTCTAGCTTTGCTCCACAAGCAGTATGTAAAGATACAGTCAATATTTCGCTAGATGAAAATTGTACTGCAGTGGTGACACCGGATTTAATTTTAAAAGGTGTATATAATTATTCCGATTTCGAGGTAATAATTAAAGATCAATCCACAGGATTGGTTATCCCTTCAAATCCGGTAGTTTCTTCAGCCTACAAAGGAAAATTTTTGGAAGTGAGCATCAAACACAGATGTTCCAATAATTCCTGTTGGGGAATATTGAGGATTGAAGATAAACTAAAGCCATTGATTACTTGTCGGAATTTTACCGTTGCTTGCGATGGAAATTATTCAGTAGCAGCATTAGGATTTCCTAAACCTAATCCATTGGCACCAAATCCGGTACTTTCAGGAACCAATACGTATACCGCCAATAGTTCATACTATGATAATTGTGGTGCAGTTACATTGAAGTATTCTGATAGAATATCTCATGTTGACTGTCCACCAGCATCAGCCTATATTGATACTGTATTTAGATCTTGGACTATAACAGATATGTTTGGAAATACAGTAAGTTGTGTGGATACAATTTATATTCAAGCAGGATCCTTAGCTGATGTAGTCTGTCCTGTAAATTGGGATGGATTACCGGGAAATCATGCTGTGATCAATTGTTCTACAAGTTATCCCAAAGATTCTAAAGGAAATCCGAGTCCAAGCTACACTGGATATCCAACTAAAGTTACGTGTAGAAACATTAATTATACTTATAATGATATTACAATTAAAGCCTGCGAGGGTACATTCAAAATATTAAGAGAATGGATTATCGCAGATTGGTGTACTGCAACACAAAAAACTTGTATCCAGCTTATTAAAGTTGCTGATTCAGAGGCGCCAATTCTTTCTGGTGCTCCCAATATGACAGTCAGCACAGGAGGAGCGGATTGCACAGGGTATGCAGATGTACCAGTGCCAACAATAATTCAAGAGTGCAATCCTAATAGCATTACTTGGGAAGTAAGAGTGATAAGAAATTCGCCAAATTGCGCTTTGCCACCTGCGGCTTCTAATATTACTTTAGAAGAATCTACGGGGATAAGCAGAAATGCAAATGGAACTTATAGAATAATAAATCTTCCTGTCGGATGTTCATGGGTAAGATTTTACGGCACGGATGGCTGCGGAAATAAAACACAGGTAGCTACAGAGGTTCTTGTTCAAGAAAAAACAAAGCCGGTTGCAATTTGCGATCTGCAGACAATAGTGACCTTAACAGATGCAGGTACTGCAAAAGTATTAGCACGGACATTTGACGATGGATCTTATGATAATTGTGCAGTAGATTCTTTTTCGGTAAGAAGAATGAATGCTGCTTCATGCCCTAGTCCGGTCGTATCTGATTTAGAGTTTAGGAATTTTGTAGAATTCTGTTGCGCAGATGTGAAAACAAACCCTAATATAGTTGTATTCAGGGTGTACGACAGAAGCGGAAACTACAATGAATGTATGGTTGAGGTGACAGTTGTTGATAAAAAACCTCCAGTTATTGTTCAATCACTTCCAAACATCACTGTTAGCTGTGGATTTGATATATCCAATTTGTCGATATTTGGGAATATGAGAACTGCAGAATCTGATAGAAAGAATATTACCATTAATGATCCCGGAAATACTTCAGCTCTACAACCTAAATATTGGGGTAGAGATGGATTGGTTTCAGAAGATTGTAATTTGGATTCAAGTTACTCAGTGTCCAATGGATTAAATTCTTGCGGTGTAGGATCTATTGTCAGAACTTGGAGATTTACTGACGGTGTAAATCCTGCGGTTATTGCAACACAAACCATAACGGTAGTTAATTTTTCACCATTCAATTTAAATACTGTAGTCTTCCCTCCAAGCATAACCACAGTGGGCTGTAGAAATTCTGCAGATCCATCTTTAACAGGTCGACCTACCTGGACAGCTTCTTCCACATGTTCTAATGTTATAGCGAGTTCAGAGGATCAAGTATTCAATATTGTAGAAGGAGTTTGTTACAAAATATTGAGAAAATGGACTGTAGTTGATTGGTGTCAATACAATCCTGCTACCGGTGTGGGACTTCTTTCACGCACCCAAGTAATAAAAATTGCTAATACAGTTCCTCCAACAATTACAACCAATTGTAATAATGTGACAGTAGATGCCCCTGGTCCAAATTGTGATGGAACAGTAAATCTATCCATAGCAGCTACAGATGATTGTACTCCACTTGATGATTTGACATACACATACAAGATAGATATTGGCAACAATGGAAGTATAGATGTCACAGGAACCGGATCTACTCACAGCAGTACGTATGCTGTAGGAACACATAAGATTAATTGGGTAGTAGAAGATGTTTGTGGAAATTCAGCTCAATGTTCTTATACTTTTACAGTGAGAGATGCTAAGAAACCAACTCCGGTTTGTAGAAATGGTATTGTCACAGTGATTATGCCGTCCAATGGCTCTGTAGCAGTATGGGCATCGGATTTGAATTTAGGATCTTATGACAATTGTACCAATTCGGTAAATTTGGTTTACAGATTTACAAACGGATCAACTTCAAAAACATATACATGTTCTGATATTCCTGATGGAATTTCAAAAACATTTACAGAAAATATCTATGTGTACGATGCAGCCGGAAATTCTGACTTCTGCACAGTAGAGATAACCATTCAGGATGGAATTGGAAACGCTTGTCCGGATAATTTTGGAGGAGGCGGAACTAACAATATTGTGATCGGAGGTTCATTAACCAATGAAGCAAAGTCAAGTCTTGAAAACGCAATGGTTACTATTAATGGTAGCATGCCATCCATGCCAAAATACCAAGTAACTTTGAATGATGGACACTATGTCTTTACCTCATTGCCGCTCAACGAAGATTATAGCATCATTGCAGAAAAGAATGATGATCATCTCAATGGTGTTACGACTCAAGATATTGTAACCATTCAAAAACATATTCTTGGAATTGCTGAATTTACATCTGCTTATAAAGTAATTGCTGCAGACGTAAACAACTCCGAGACTATTACAGCCCGTGATATTGCGGACTTAAGAAAGTTGATATTAGGAGTTACAACAGATTTTCCACAGAATAAGTCTTGGAGATTTATTAACTCAAATCAAAAATTTCCAAATCCACTTAGTCCATGGCCATTGCAAGAAAGCTATTCTTTTGTAAAGCTTGGAGAAGATCAAATGGAGAGCAATTTTATTGCTGTCAAAATAGGTGATGTGACAGGAAATGCTAAGACCAGCCAGTTAGGCGCGAACAAGCAACGTGAGGCAAGAATTGTGGGACTGAATATCAAAGATGAAGCATTTGAGTCAGGAAAACGAGTTGAACTTCCTATCCTATTAGAGGACATAAAATGGATTCAAGGATTGCAGTTGGAATTGCAATTTGATCCATCAATACTTGAGTTTGATGCTATTCAAAATGGAGTTTGTGATTTGTCAGAATCCAATATGAATTTAATGAATATTGAGCAAGGAGTTATTAAAATTTCTTGGGATAATTTAAAAGGAGTGGTTGCAAATAAGCCATTATTTAAGATTGCATTTTTGAGTAAGCAAAATGCCAAATGGAGTGATGTAGTTGCAATTCCTCAGAGAAATCATTTTAGCTCAGAAGTTTACAATGAGCAAAATGAAGCTTCAGAGCTACGAGTGCAATTTATACAAGATGATCAGAGTAAATCAAATGGATTCTACTTGTATCAGAATCAACCCAACCCTTTTAATGAAGCAACATCTATTGCATTCCAACTTCCAAAAGATGGTGAAGCAAGGTTAGTTGTATTTGATATTAACGGTAAAGTGATTAAAGAAATAAAGAGATTTTTCAAACAAGGATATCATGCAATAGAGCTGAATAAACAAGACATCGGGTCTTCCGGTATGTTGTACTATTCACTTGAATCGGGTGATTACAAGTCTGTAAGAAAAATGATCCTCATTAATTAATCCCATTTAGAGTTGGCATAGGTCAGTTCATTACCCTGAGTTGACCTATGCAAAAAAAATATTTATCCAATTATTTTTTAAAAGATCAATACCCCTCTCCTTAATTGATCACTCAAAAAGGACCGTTTGAGGATCTCAGAAATTGTAAATCAACAAAATGCATTTATTAAAATGAAACAAATTTTTATACATACAAAATTAACCAAGATGAACTGTTCAATTTTCATCCGTCCCAAAACAAAGGCCCGATCTAAAACTTCTTTGTGGAGTTTTATAGGAGCATTTGTGGTGTTTTTACTGAGCATGATAGCTCCGACCGATAGTTGGTCTCAGTGTTTCAATGTTCGAAAATCAATCTTAGGTGTTGCACCGGCCTCCAGTGGTATTCAAGGCAATATTGATGTAACTTACAGAATTAGTGTAATACACAATAATTCTTGTGGAGTTACAGCAATGCTGACATTGTTGGATACGATGAACTCAGCCACCAATTTAGGGGCTAAGTTTGTAAGAATAGTCAGTGCTCCTACTATTGTATACAACGATGCTTTGGTCACACCGGCCTTAAATCCGGCATACAATGGTACTCCTACCAATCCAAATATTACAATCACATCAGGAAGTATGCAGTTTGGAGATACTTTGATGTTCAATGTTGTAGCTGAGCTTAACGTTCGTGCAACAGGTGGAACATTGAATAATAGAGCCTATATGACTAATACAACTCCTGCGGCATCGCCTGTAAGTGTGTCCAATGCAGCAACAATTCCTGATTGTTGGACTAATTGTCAGTTGGCTTGTAATAATGATATACAAGTCTCTGTAAACAGTTTGTGCATGGCAGATATACTTGCCGATATGGTTTTGGAAGGAGAATCCGGAATATGTTCTGATTTGGGATTTTTCAAATTAGAACTAAGTTATAATGGACTTCCGGTTTCTTTACCTTTAAATAAATCTTATGTGGGAAAACGAGTTACTGTTAAGGTAAGCAATATTGTTTGCGGTAATTCATGTTGGGGTACATTGAGACTCGAAGATAAGAGTCCACCTACTTTGAATTGCAAACCTAGAGATACTTTCTCTTGTGCAACCAATTTAAGTCCATTGGTATTTGGATTGCCTGTCAACCCGGCTCTTGTGGATTTCAGTTCTTACCCATGGAAAGTAACCGGTATAGATTCTTGTGGTCCTGTATATTTGAGATATGTAGACAGTGTAGTAAATCATGGATGTGTAAATCCGGTTTTAAGTGCGACAGTATATAGAATATGGTGCGTTAAGGATCTTGGAGGTTATGAGTTTTGTTGTAGAGATACCATTGATCTACAAAGAGGTACTCTTGCAAGTATTGTATTCCCTCCTCATTATGATGGAATTGCTGGAGTAGGCCATTTGCCGGCATTAAGCTGTGATGGATCATGGGATCATTTATTTGACAATCCTACTAATGCTAAGTATTATCTACCGGATACAACAGTGGCAGGTACAGGAAAACCGAGTGGTTTGTATTGTGGAAATATCCAATATGATTTTAGTGATGATACCATTCAAACCTGTGCAGGTAACTATAAATTACTTAGAAAGTGGACTATCATAGATTGGTGTAGCGGTTCACATTTAGAATATATACAACAAATAAAGGTAGCGGATACTCAAGTTCCTGTTGTTATTTGTCCTAGCACGCTGACTATTAATACCTCTCCATGGTTTTGTGGTACAACAATTATAGCCCCGGTACCGGAAAATTACAATGGACAAAATGATGGCCTTAGACCTTATGTTATAGAAAATTGTTCTGGATGGACTTATTCTGTAGAACATTTTATCCCGGTTAATGCAGCAGATTGCTCAGGAAGTGGAACAATAAAAGGTCCTGGAGTAGTAACCAAACTTGCAGACGGTACATATCAGATTGCCAATGTTGGAGCAGGATGTCAGTGGTTGGTTTATACCATTACAGATGGTTGTGGAAACAGTACGAAATGTTCATTTGACTTTTTTGTAGTAGATAATACTCCGCCGGTTGCCGTTTGTCATCAGAAAACTGTGGTCTCGTTGGGAAGCAATGGACAGGCAACTGTTCCGGCCTCAGTTTTTAGTGATGTAAGTCACGATAATTGCAATACAGTTTATTATAGAGCTCGAAGAGAAACTAGCGGAAACTGTTCAGGTGCAACAACCACATTTGGAGATAATGTAGTTTTTTGTTGTGGAGATGTTGGTAAAACTGTAAAAGTAGTTTTGGAAGTGAGAGATAATGCAACAGTAGGAGCAGGAAACAAAAGTGAATGTACTGTTGACGTTCTTGTACAAGATAAAATTGCACCAAAGATTACTTGTCCGGCTAATGTAACAGTAAATTGCAGTGCTGACTTATCCAATCTTTCGGTTTACGGTACGGCAACTGCCACAGATAACTGTACAGTATCTTTAAGAGATAGTGTTGTAAGCAATTTGAATTCTTGCGGTTTAGGAGATATTTACAGATATTTTATTGCAACAGATCCGGGAGGATTAAGAGCTGTTTGCTATCATGTCATTTCGGTTATAGATAACAGTCCTTTTGGATTATCGGATATTACGTTTCCGGCAGATCTTTCAATTAATGGTTGTAATAATTCTACATCTCCGGATGTAACTGGAAAACCAACTTATGCTAATGTAGATAAATGCAGTCAACCAATTGCAACTTATGAAGATTTGGAGTTCAATTATGTAGAAAATGTATGCTATAAAATTTTAAGAAAGTGGACAGTAATAGATTGGTGCAGATACGATGTAAACAATCCGTCTATAGCAAGTTGGACTCACACTCAAGTCATTAAAATATTTAATACTGTTGCTCCAACATTCTCCTCCTGTTTAAACAATCAAAATTATTGTATTAATGATAATTGTTCAACAAGCATAACATTAGAAAGTAATGCAACTGATGATTGTACACCATCGGCAGATTTGAAGTGGACTTATGCTTTAGACCTAGGAAATAATTCTACAATTGATTTGACGGCAAATAGAAATCGATTTACTACAACGTATACTGCAGGAACACACAAAGTGACTTGGACAGTAGAAGATCAATGTGGTAATAAGAATACATGTTCATATACATTTACAGTTAGAGATTGTAAAAAACCAACACCATATTGTTTAAATGGAATTGTGACGGTAATTATGCCAACTACAGGAAATGTTACCATCTGGGCTAAAGATTTCAATATTGGAAGTTCTGACAATTGTACGGCACAGAATAAATTGTTTTATTCATTTACAACCAATATTCAGGATAGCTTTAAGACGTATACCTGTGCGGACATAAGAAACGGAAAAGCAGATACCTTGGACGTTACATTATATGTTACGGACGAGGCCGGCAATAGTGATTTCTGTAAGACAAAGATCATACTTCAAGACAATTCAAATATTTGTCCTGATGTCAATACTCTAAATACCATAGCAGGTGCCATCAGAATAGGCAGCGGTGCTGTTGCTCCAAATGTACCTGTTCAATTGATCGATCCAATGGCGAGTTTGATGGAAGAGCACATGACCGATGATAAAGGTTACTATGCTTTTGAAAATATGGATTTTAGTGCTGAGTATGTTGTATCGCCAAAATATGATTATGATCATCTCAATGGTGTAACTACAAGAGATATAGTTCAGATTCAAAAACATATATTGGGAATCGAAGAAATATCAGATCAATACAAGTTGATTGCAGCCGATGTAAACAGATCTAAAGGCATTACAGCCAGAGACATTGCTGACTTGCGACGATTGATTTTAGGGGTGACTTCAGTATTCCCTAATAATCCATCCTGGGTATTTGTGGATGCAGACTTTAAGATTGATGCAGCAGATCCATTTACTTATAAAGAAAGCATTGACCTCAAACAGCTATCGGGATCTTCTATGCACAATGATTTTGTTGCCATCAAGATTGGTGATGTGACCGGAGATGCAAGTACACAGCTCAACAATTCCCAAGGTAGAGCAAAGAAGAATTTTGTTTTGGAATTGGAAGATGTGAAACTTCAAAAGAATGGAGTTTATAAAATCCCGGTTTACGCTTCACATTCTTTGGATATGGAAGGCCTTCAAATGGAGCTCATCTTTGATGATCAAAATACATTGTTTGAAGGATTAAGTTCCGGTGTGTGCAATTTAGATCAATCAAACTTTATCTACAACGATCATGGAAAATTGAGAATAAGCTGGAATTCTGATCATTCTTTGAATGTAAAAGAAGGCAGTATATTATTCTATATCAATCTAAATTCTAAAATTGATCAATCCTTAGTGGATTTGAATATTAGAACAAATCAAAGTGATTTTGCTTCTGAAATTTATACAGAGAAAGATGAATTCAATCCATCAATAAGATATAGATCGCAAGATCAGATATTCAATAGTGTGGAATTGTATCAAAACATTCCAAATCCATTCTCGGGCAAAACGACTATTCATTTTAGATTGCCAACAGAACAGAGTGTTACTCTCTCTGTATATGACATGGCAGGAAAATCATTATTCCTCAAGCAGATCCAAGGTAAATACGGCTTAAATACTATAGAGCTCAGTATTGATCCTGATGTTCAAGGAATATTGTATTATCGACTCGATACAAAAGATTTCATTGCTACACGTAAAATGGTAGTTATAAGATAAACGGTTCTTGGGTAATTAGGCTTCATCCGGGGACAGAATTGTCCCTGGAGAAAAGCCATACAATCAAGTACTTTTTATAAACCGATAAAAAAAGATAAAATGAAAAAGTTCAACACAATAAAACTTCTTCCCATTATGCAAACTAAATTATTTACGTTTGTTTTCAAACGAGCAGCACAAAGCTTGACATCTTTAGCGATGTTGTTTGTCATGCTGTTGATCAATCAGTCAGAGTTAAAAGCTCAGGCTTATACAGCCGGTGATACCAGTGTTTGTAGAAGCCAGACTGTGACCTATACATTTTCGGGTGCAGGTCTTACTTTTACAGTTTTAGGAGGTGGTACTATTACTGCAACTTCTGCTAACACCGTTACTGTAGCTTGGGGCTCAGTAGCCGGAGTGTACATGATCAGAGTTGTTGGTGCATCCACTATATTCCAAAATGTTATTGTAGAAGGTGATGTTGCTTTAGCTTGTGATGCTTTGGTCAATGTGTCTCTCGATGGCAACTGTAGAGCTGTAATCACTCCGGAAACAATGTTGGAGGGAGCTCCTTTTCCAGAAAGTTCATACTCAGTTACAGTTTATGATGAAAACAATAATGTGCTTCCAGCGAATACAGTTACCTACTCTTATCTTGGAAAAACATTGAGAGTTTTGGTTAGGCATCTTTGCTCAGGAGTAACTTGCTGGGGAAGAATTTATATAGAAGATAAATACATTCCAAATCTATTGTGTGATAATAGAGCAGATACGATCAATTGTGGGCAAGGATACACTCCGGAAGCATTGAGCACATTGGTAGGATTTAGCGGCTTGGCATTTCCTCTTCCTTCTTCTGCAGTAATTACACCTCATGCAGATGGACAAGTGGGTCATTACACCGTAACAGGATTTGATCTTTGTTGTGCTGTGGATTTGAGATACTATGATGTTTACAATAAATACAATTGTACAACCCCATATTATGCATCAGTATATCGTTTTTGGTATGCAGAAGATTGCAAAGGGAATAAGACCAATTGTTCTGATACAATCTATATCCGAAGAGGAACTTTGAATGCGGTAGTTTGTCCTGACAATTACGATGGATTCACTCATCCGGCATTGAAATGCAAAGATAAGGAACCGGCAACAGGACCTTACCCAAGAGGATGGAATGCATTGGATAATGGAAATCCATCTCCATACAATTACTATAATGCAACAGGATCATTGATTTGGTATGGAACAGGTGCGCCTGCTAATACAGGATGTGATCATTTGGCGGTAAGCTTTCGTGATGTTAAAATCCCGGTTTGTGGTGAGTCATTTAAAGTGTTAAGAAACTGGAAAATATTTGATTGGTGTACCGGAACTTACTCTGAGTGTAACCAACTTATTAAAGTGGCTGATGCAGAAGCTCCGGTAATTACGTGTCCGCAGAACGGACAAGTATTTGGCACAGATTATTATTCTTGTACAGGAACCATTACATTACCTTTTCCTACAGTTATTGAAGAATGTTCTTCGACCACTGTTACAGTAGGTTATATTATTAATGAGCCTGATGGAACACGAGATGTAAACAACATTAGAACAGCAGGAGTGAGTTATCCTACCTCCAGTTCGGTGCGAATTACAGGATTGCCTGCAGATAGTGCTTGGATTCAGTTTTATGTTACCGATGCTTGCGGAAATACTTCAACATGCAGAACTGAGGTCATCATAGAAGATAACCTTGATCCTGTGGCTGTTTGTGATGAGCACACTGTAGTTACTCTTAATGAGCAAGGTGTAGCTTGGTTGTATGCGTCAAGTGTCAATAACGGTTCCTATGATAATTGTGGTATAGATTCTATGCGAGTAAGAAGAATGGAAGGTGATTCATGCAATGTTGCAACGAATACAATATTTAGCCCTTCGGTTACATTCTGTTGCAGTGATGTGGGAACAGTAAAAATGGTTGCCTTTAGAGTTTATGATAAAGAAGGCAATTTTAATGATTGCATGGTTTCTGTAACAGTTCAAGATAAAATTTCTCCAAAGATAACCTGTCCTAGTAATAAGACTGTAAATTGTGGTACCGACTTAAATGACTTGAGCATCACCGGTCAAGCAACAGCAACCGGAACATGCAACAACATTAAAGTGACGTACACTACAGATACATTGTCATGGAAATGTGATACAGGGACTGTAAGAAGAAATTGGAGAGCAGAAAATGCAGGTGGAAGATTTGATCTATGTACACAAACCATTAGAGTGATCAATCCAACTCCATTTACATGCGGATCAGTAGGCTATCCTCCTAACATTACAATCAATGGATGTTCGCCTGTGGATGCTGATCCTAATGTTACAGGAAAACCTACATATCCTACTAGAGCTTGCACTAATGTAATTGCAGGCTACAGCGATGATAAAATTTATGGCGAACCGGGATATTGCGTAAGAATCATACGGCACTGGAAAGTAATCGATTGGTGTCAATACGATGTCAACAGTTCTAATCCTGTAGGAATTTGTACTATGGATCAAGTGATCAGAATACGCAACACCGTAGCTCCGGTTATGAACGCGGCAACTTGTTCTGCCAAAGAAATATGTGCCAACGATGCAAGCTGCAATGGTTATGTAGAATTGGTGGGATTGGCTACTGATGACTGTACAGATACATCAGCTTTAGCTTGGAAATACAGTATAGATTTAGACAATAATGGTAGTAACGATATCAATGGTACTACAAAAATTGCTTCCGGAACCTATAAGAAAGGTACACATAAAATTAGATGGGAAGTAACGGATGCTTGCGGTAATGTTACCACTTGTAACCAAATTTTCGCCATTAGAGATTGCAAAGATCCAACCATCGTTTGTAAGACAGGATTGGTAATCACAGTTATGCCATCCACAGGTAGAATAACAGTAAAGGCAAGAGACTTTATTGAATCAAGTACTCAGGATAACTGTACAAGTTTTGCGAATTTGAGATATTCGTTTTCAACCAATGTAAACGATTCTACCAGAACCTATACTTGTGATAGTTTGACCAATGGACGCGAAGGTAAGTTTACAGTGACAGTCTATGTTTGGGATGAGTTCAACAACAAAGCATTCTGTACAACGATGCTTACTATACAAGATAATATCGGGAATGTATGCCCGGATCGTTTCGGAAACGGAGGTATGATTTCAGGAATAGTAAGAGCAAATACAAATTCGCCTTTGCGAAATGCAAATTTGATGGTAGTGTCCAATAATATTGAAGTGAATTCGATGAACAGTATTGAAGATGGACAATACAGTTTTGTGGATCTTAAAGAAGGAGTTGATTACAATATTATGCCAAGTAAGGACGATGACTATATCAATGGTGTTACTACTGCCGATATCGTTTTGATTCAGAAACACATTCTCGGAATTCAGACATTTGATTCTCCTTACAAGTATATAGCTGCTGATGCCAACAATTCTAATTCAATTTCTGCTGCGGACCTATCCGAATTGAGAAGATTGATTTTGGGTGTAACAACAAGATTTGGCGGAGGTCAAAAGTCATGGAGATTCGTTGCCTCCGAATTCCAGTTTGAGGATCAGAATAATCCTTGGGCAGGTCAGGCATGGCCTGAAATGGTGACCATAAACAATTTGTCCGGTGAAAATAAAGACAACAATTTTGTTGCCGTTAAGATCGGAGATTTGAATGCCAGTGCTAGAACGAATCAAGCCGGAAATGGAGGACAATCCCGAACAGCAGCCAAGTTGAATCTTCAAATCAAAGAAACAGAATTGAAGGCCGGAGAAACAGTGATGATTCCGGTTTATGGAACTTGGGCAAGCACATTATCAGGATTCCAAATGTCATGGAAATTTAATCCTGAGGCAGTTCAGTCCGTTAATGTAAAATCCGGAACAATTCAATGCGATGAGCGCAATCTTGGATTTGGAAAATGGGAAGAAGGATTGGTAGCAATGTCATGGAATTCTAATCAATCGATATTATCAACAGATAAACCATTATTTTATTTTGTCATAACTGCGAATCAAGCTGTGGCTCAATTTATTCCTGTCTTGAGTTCAGAAATATTGACAGCAGAAGCTTATGATGATGAGGTCAATGTAATGTCAGTAGAATTGAGAAATAAGACAAATCAATCTGCTGTAGGAGAGTTTGAGTTAATGCAGAATGAACCAAACCCGTTCTTTGCACAGACCAAGATCAGATTTGTTGTGCCGGAAAAACAACTTGTTTCGATCTCTATTCATTCTTTGGATGGAAAAACAATTTATGTCAAGATGATGGAAGCAAAAGCAGGTTACAATGAATTAATAATCCAATCTCAGGATATCGCCGGATCAGGATTGATGTATTATAGTATGGAAAGTTCGAATTTCAAAGCTACAAAACGAATGTTTTTAGTGAAGTAAAATTGTGATTAATCGGTTTATAAAAAAAAGTGCTTCAGCAATGGAGCACTTTTTTTGTTTTTGCTATTGGCTGTTGTCAAAATTGTCCACTGTATTTCGGTTTTAGCTTGGGGATTTGCGTGAGGTGCCTGGAGTACACTCAGCTATGCTGAGTGGTGCGGAGCACCGAACGATAGTGAGTACGGAAGGGACCGACCCTCAGGAACTGAGGGGCACGCCATGTTTTAGCTTGTTATTTTATAGATAAAACTTATATATATTAAATTAATATATATCTTTGCAAGGTTTTATTCAAGCATGATTCATTACAAACGTCATATTGTTACAGCTGCTTTGCCTTATGCCAACGGTCCACTGCATATAGGACATCTTGCAGGAGCTTATCTGCCGGCAGATGTGTATGTGAGATTTATGAGGCTGATGGACAAAGATGTGGTTTTCATCTGTGGCTCTGACGAACATGGTGCTGCCATTACCATGAAGGCACTCAAAGAGAAAAAAACTCCGCGTGAGATCGTGGACAGATATTATGATTTGTTCAAGAAGACTTTTGACGGAATGGATATCTCTTTTGATCTTTATCATAGGACGAGTGATCCATTGCATCATGAAACTTCTCAAGATTTTTTTAGGACTCTTCATAAGCAGGGTCATTTTATAGAACAGGAGACTGAACAATATTTTGATGAATCAACACAACAGTTTCTTGCAGATCGCTACATTATGGGAACCTGTCCCAACTGTTCTCATCCGGATGCTTATGGAGATCAGTGTGAAAAATGTGGCTCCTCTCTTAATCCAACAGATCTCAAAGATCCTCGCTCTGTGGTAAGTGGAACAAGGCCAATTCTAAAAACGACCAAACATTGGTTTCTCAAGTTGGATCAGTATGAACCTTGGATCAGAGAATGGATAGAAAAGGGAACAATAGGAGGGCAGGAGCATCATGATCCGGACAGCTGGAAAAATCATGTTCTTGGACAATGTAAATCTTGGATTGACGGTGGAT